>JAXDGQ010000161.1:0-2656 GCA_034664965.1 Solirubrobacteraceae bacterium
CGTGGCTGGCAGCCTGAGGCAGTGGTTCCCCGATTGACTGGGGCGGGAAACAGACCAGATGTTTTGCAATGGCGCCGCGGACCGCCTACCCGGCCTGCCCCAAGGCCGTGAAGGCGTCTTTTGGCGAGGCGTACGAGCGAACCCGTATGACCTTGCCATCGCAGATGTCCCAGATGCCCGCACTGCGCTGCTCGACCAGGATGGCCGTCTGCCTGCCCCTCGCCGTGAGCCGCAATGCAACCACCACCGACTCACCGGCGCTCCAGAGCTGCTCCGGCTCAAAGCGAATCTCCTCCATGGCGTCCCGGAAGGACTGAAAGTAACGGCGCATCCCGTCGTGACCCCGATAGGTGTCGGGCTCGGCAGAGACGTCGGGGGAAATTTCGACTTCGGCGTCGGGGTGGGTGAAAGCGAGAATGCGCTCAATGTCTTCGCCGTTGAAGGCTTCGAGCACCTGGCGCACAACCTGCATGTTCTCCGGCGACATCATCGGAGCTCAGCTTAGGACCGTGCGCCCGCCAAAGCGCTCGGGAGGCCTCGACGGCGAGCGCCTCGCCGGCAGCTCTGAGTTGCGCCTCCGGCGAGAGAGCCCGCCGGAAGGCGACCACGACTCAAGGCGCCTTGTGGCGGCCCGATGAACGACATGGCGCGCCCGAGGTGCTAGGTCTCCATCCACAGCTCGGGTGCGCCACGGTTTCAGATGTGGCGGACGGCCTGCCCTATCTCCGGAAGATCGCTGACGGCAACCGAGGGCTCAGCCATTCGGGTTCGAGCCGGTTCGACCTGGCTGCCGACGCCTTCTGGGACTGATGGCGGCGGCGCTCCCTGCGCGCCTCCGCCTGCACCTCTCCCGCGACCCTCCGCCGGTGGCGGCTGTGCCTCGTTCGGCATTGCTCGATCGCCGGCCGAGGCTGCCTGCCCGCTCTGTCCGCCGCGGTTCGGGGTGGCGGCCTCCGAGGCGGTGAAACCACGTGGATGCTGGCCCGCGGCGATCGTCCTATCACCGGGACCGTGAGCGGGCAGCGGGGCGTCGGAAGTCTTGCTCGGGCCCCGCGCGTGCTGCGCGCCGGCCGCCGACCTCCGTTCGACGCCTCCGGGGTGCCTCGCATCGTTCGAGCTTTTGCCGGAGCTCTGGGCACGGGGGGCGCGCTGGTCGACTTCCGGCGGTCTGAGCTGCCCGGCACCGCCGGCGCTTGCCTTCGTCGCAGAGGTCGATGAGGCGCTCGACGCGGCCGCAGCGGCGTCTTGCTGGGCATTGCCGATCGCGGCGGGCGGGCGGCCGCGCTCGGCGTAGACCGCGACTGTGGTCCCTGGCTGGCCTGTGATCGGTGGTTGGCGCGAGACGCGCGCGCGGGCGGGCCGCTCGCGCAGGGGCGCTTGGGCCCGACGGGTCCTGGCTGGCGCAACCTGCCCGGTCGAACGCTGTCCGGCGTGACGCTGAGCAGGGCTCACGGCGCTCTTTATGCTGGCGCCTGCGCTCGCCACGATCACGACGCCGACGAGCACCTTTGCGGCAACGGCTGCGCCGGCGGCGTTGCCGGCGACGCCGGCCGCAATGCCGCTGCCGGCGCCGGTCGCGGAGACGGTCCCGTGGAGGCTCGCGAGCAGCCCGGCGGCAAGGACCGGCGCGAGCGGTGGGGCCAGCAGCAAGAGATCCGCGCGGCGTGCCGGGATCGCCGCGGCGAACGCCGCGCAACCTGCGCATCCGCGCAGGTGGGCGCGGGCGCGGGCGCGGGCGAGAACGCGTGCGTCGCCGTGGGAGATCGACCTGCGCACGTCCTCGCACATCATCGCGCGCCCCTCCTCGAATTCGCCGAGCGAGCGGCGCGCCGCGAAGATCGCATGCCTGACCGCGTGCGTCGAGATCCCCAACGTGGCGGCGATTTCCTGATGGGACAAGCCGCTCAGCTCCCGCATCAACAGCGCGCCGCGCTCGCGCTCGGGGAGCTCGCGCAGATCCTCCGCGAGCAGGGCCAGCCGCGCGCGCTCTCCGGCCCGATCCTCAGCCGACGGCGCATAGGACTCGATCGTCTTCGCGGGCTCGCCAACGGGTCCGCGCCGGCGAGTCTGCGAGCTGGCCTCGTTGTGTGCAATCCGGAACAGCCATGGCCGCAGCGGCGCGTCGCGTTGCCCGCGCTGGAGTGCCGCGAGCGCACTCACGAGCGTCGACTGGAGCGCGTCGTAGGCGTCGTCGCCGTTGCGCAGAAGCGAGTGGCAATAGCGGTAGAGCTGTTGGTGATAGCGCTCGTAGATCGTCTGAAAGGCGCGCTCGCTGCCGCGTGCGACCAGGCGCGCCAGTCGCTCGTCTGTGAGCAGAGCACCGGGGAGGGACGGCTCAGGTGCGCGGCTCCGCGCTTCGGGCTTCGCGGATATAGCCACCGTCTAGGCTCCCGCGCCCGGCCCGGGCGCCCGCGCTGCGCCGACGCGGCCAGCCAGCCGGGCAGGTTCATCTGCGCCCTTGCGCGCCGCCAAATACATGCCTGCCATGCTCCCGGTTGCAATCGCTCGGGAGTACTGCACCTAGGTCTAGATGTCGAATCCGAGTGCGCCGGCTCGGCCTCGCCGGTCCGCGTTATTGCTCGGATTCGAAGGGCCGCCCTGCGATATCCTGTGCAGTCGGCAGGCTCCAGGGGAGGTCGGATGGTGAGGCATAGGG
>JAXDGQ010000162.1:0-3697 GCA_034664965.1 Solirubrobacteraceae bacterium
GTCGTCAGCGCGACCAGCCAGAGGAAGGCGATCGTCAGCGGCGGCAGCGTGAGCCCGGACACGAGCGCGAGCACGTCGTGATTTGCGTTCAGCGACCAATTCCACAGCAGGTAGTCGCCGATCGTGAGCCCTGTGACGATGGCCAGAGGCCTGTGGGACACGAGTGACACTGTAAACGGGCGGCAAGACGGAGGCTGTCGTCTACCACTCTGTGATCGAACACGACCCGCTCAACAGACCGCCGGCGCGGAAGGTCAACCGACTTCAGCCCATGCCCAGCGCCATTAAGCTCGACGAGACACACGGGCTCGATGCGACCCACTACTTCAGGAGCGATCATGACCGACTCTTCCACCCAGGCAATCAAGACCGTGCTGCATCCCGTGTCCGACCTGGCAAAGGCCAAGGCGGTGTACACCGCCTTGCTCGGCGTCCCGCCGCAGACGGACGATTCCTACTACGTAGGCTTCGAGGCCGCGGGCCAGCACATCGGGCTGGTCCCGGGCGGCGGACCGCAGGGCATGACCTCGCCGGTGGCCTACTGGCACGTGGCGGACATCGAGGCGAAGCTGGCCGAGGTGACCGCCGCGGGTGCCACCGTGAAGGAGCCGGCGCACGACGTCGGTGGCGGCCGCCTGGTGGCCACCGTGACCGACCCCGATGGCAACGTCCTCGGGCTGCTTCAGGACCGATGAGCGAGCCGCCTACGCCGTACGTTGACGACGGCCGCGATCTGATCCGCGTGCACGGCGCGCGCGTGAACCACCTCAAGCCACCAGAGGGAACGCGGCACCCCTCTCAAGGGAGCGGGGTGCCTTCTAGGACTCGTCGCCCGAAGGTGCCTTGGATCTGCTCGACGGCTACTTCGTAGGGGCGCGCTTCCAAGCCGGACGCGGTGTAGCTGCGGGCGCCAGGCGCGAGCTTCACCCTCGCGAACTTGACGGCCGGCTGGGCTATGGGACGGTAGGCGACGTACCAGGAATCGCTCAGGCCCGCCGCTTCCCAATTGACGGTTAGCGAGCGTTGGCCAGCGGTGATCGTGATGCCGGGCGGCGGAGGGCTGCCGGTGAGCAACGCGAAGGCGTGCGTGTTGCCCGCCGAGATCGCCGCAACGCCGGTGAGGCCGCTCACCAGCCCTGGTGCGGCGTGATCGGCAACTGTCCCGTCTCCGAGCTGCCCGTAGTTGTTGTGGCCCCAGGAGTAGGCCAGCCTGTTGCTGATCGCAAGGCTGAAGGCGTACCCGGCAGAGATCGCGGTGACTTCGCGGAGCGGTACCGGAGTCGGCACTGTGGCGCAGGAGAGCGGTTTCAGCTCGCTGCCGCAGGCCCCCGGCGTGCTCACCCCAAGCTCGCCGAAGCCGTTGCTGCCCCAGGCGCGCACCGTGCCGTCGCTGAGCAGCGCGAGGCTGTGCGTGAAGGAAGTGGATAGGGCCGTGACCCCGCTCAGACCGTTCACGGCTACCGGAACGAGGCTGTTGACGGTGGACCCATCGCCCACCTGCCCCTGCGTGTTCAGGCCGACCGCCTGCACCGTGCCGTCCCTGCGCAGCGCGAGCATGTGCCCGCCCAGCGTGGCCTGGCTGCCGAGGGCGAGCGTCTTGACTTCGGCGAGTCCGCGTACCAGCGTCGGAGAGTCTTTCTGGACTTGCGTCCCGTCGCCGAGCTGTCCCGATTTGTTTTCGCCCCAGGCAACGACTGTGCCGTTGTTCAGCAGCGCTGCATCATCGGCGCCACTGGCAAAGACCGCGACGACGCCGCTCAGCCCAGGCACCTGGATCGGAGTCACCGAGCGGCATAGGACTTTGCAGTCTTCTTTGCCGCCGCCGTCCGTGCCGTTGCCGAGTTGCCCGAAGATGTTGTTGCCCCACGTCTGGACAGTGCCGTTGCTCAGCAACGCAATGGCGTGCTCGCCCGCGGTGGCGATTTCGCTGACAGGACCGGCCAGTCCCTTGACTGCGACGGGCGTCAGTTTCGTTTCCGTCGTGCCGTCACCGAGCTGTCCAGCGAGGTTGCCGCCCCACGCTTTGACCGTGCCGTCGGTCAGGAGCGCCGCGCCCCACTCACCGGCTGCGCCGATTTCCTTGATCGGCGCGACGCCGGTCACCGGCGCCGCACTCGTCAAGAGTTCGCTGTGGTAGCCGGGCCCCAACTCGCCTTTGCCGTTGTAACCCCAGCCGACGGCTGAGAACGATGCCTGAGTTGGGGCTGGGGACAGGGGTTGCGGTGCCTGGTAGACGCAGACCGTCCTTCTGACCCTGACGAGCTTGTGGTGCCTGTTGCGCTTCTTGACCCAGCTGGACTTCTTTACGTAGCCCGCTCTGCACTGCTTGAGCGGGACTTTCGCTGTCCGGTGGACGCAGACCGTCTTTCGGATCCTGACGAGCTTACGGTGCTTGTTGCGCGTCTTGACCCATTTGGTCCGCTTGACGTAGTGCGCTCGGCAGTGTGCCTTGGCGCTCCTGAGCGTGTATTGCTTGACCGGCCTGGGCTTGGCAGTCCCTGCTCCTGGCGCGGCCAGCGAGACCGACACCGCCAAACCGGTGATGAGGGCGGAAAATGCGATCCGGCGCGCTGTCCGGCGACACACGCCAGCATCGTACGCCACCCCCGGCCACAGCGTGGCAGTCGACGAGCCGTCGCGTCGCTACAGTCGAGCGCATGGCGATCCAACGCATGGACCACGTGGGCATCGTGGTCGACGACCTCGCGGCCGCGACGGCGTTCTTCGTCGAGCTCGGACTCGAGCTGCAGGGCGAGCGGCCGGTCGAGGGCGGTTGGGTGGATCGCGTGGTGGGGCTCGAGGGCGTCCGGGCGGAGATCGCGATGATGGAGACGCCGGACGGGCACGGACGGCTCGAGCTGACGAGGTTTCACGCCCCGTCGGGACGGGGCGGCGACGGGCACGCGCCGGCGAACACCCCGGGCATCCGCCATGTCGCATTCGCAGTCGACGACATCGACGCCGTCATCGCTCGCGTGCGCGCCTGCGGCGGCGAGCTCGTCGGCGAGGTGGAGGGCGCCGGAGACAGCTACCGGCTCTGCTACGTCCGCGGCCCCGAGGGGATCATCGTCGAGCTGGCGGAGCGGATCGGCTGAGGGCTCCGGCCGCCCCTCTAGGGCACACGGGGTCTCAGAGCCGCTTCGGCCGGCGTCGAGCCCGATGCGCCCGGCTCGCGGGCCGGCACGTTCGCATGCTCAGCGGCGAGGCTCGCAAGCAGGTCGAGCGCCGTCTGTGACTCGGTGTCCGCTTGCGCGGTGTAGGTGACGAGATGCTGTTCGGGCTCGTCGGGCAGCGTGAGGGTCTCGTATAGGAGCGTGAGCCCGCCCACTAGAGGATGGTGGAACCTCTTCGTGCCAGACATCGGCTCGCACACCTCGTGACGAGCCCAGGCGCGGACGAACTCATTGCTCTTGACCGACAGCTCGCCGACCAACGCCTCGAGCTCGGGATCATCGGGCCACCGACTCGCCGCAGATCGCAACAGCCCGGCGCCGCTCGTCGCGACCCGATCCCATTCCGGGTAGAGGCTGCGAAACGACGCGTCCAGGAATGTCAACCGGACCATGTTGCGCTCACGCCGCGGTAGTGCGCCGAAGTCACAGATCAGCACGGCCTCCAGAGAGTTCCACGCCAGCACGTCCATCCGTCGGCCGAGCACGAGCACTGCCACTCGATCGAGCCTCTCGAGCAGGAGCCG
>JAXDGQ010000163.1:0-3016 GCA_034664965.1 Solirubrobacteraceae bacterium
CCCGTCGAGGCTGCGCAGGTGGTCGGCGGCGCCCTCGAGGTCTCCGAGCACGGTCTCGTCGGACATCGAGAACAGGCGCTGCATCATCGCCTGCCCGTCATCGGCCGGCGGCGGGCCTCCTTCGCGCGTGTACAGGTCCACGCCGAGCGCAACGTAGCCGATGTTGGCGAAACGGTTGGCCACGTCGCGGATGTGCTCGTTGAGCCCCATCGCCTCGTGGATGACGATCAGCCCGGGATGGCTCGCCGCATCGGCCGGGCGGGCGATGTAGCCGTTGACCTGTGTCCCGCCGGCGCCGGCGTACGTCAGCTCCTCGGCGCTGATGCGGGTGGGATCGCTGACCGCGCCGGGGACTCCCTGCGGGCTCGGCTTTACCTCGATGCTCGGCATGGGCAGTGACCTCCGGTCGCTATAGGGCGGGCTGCGGATAGCTCACAGCTTGGTCTCCCCGGTCGCCTCGAGCGCGCGCGGGGGGAAGGTCGCGCCGGCCTGCGCGTCGAGCTCGCGCATCTTGCGCCGCACGCGCTTGCGTGTCTCGGACAGCTCGGCCTCCAGGCGCGACAGCTCGCCGGCGCGACGGCGCACGAGTGAAAGCTGGCGGTCGATGTGCCCGAGCGCCTCGTTGAGCAGCTCTTGGCGCCGGTTTGAGTCGACGTCCTCGCGGCGCAGCTGCGCACGCACCTCGGCGCGGGCGTCCTCGGCGGCGAGCAGGGTCTTCAGCTCCTCCAGCGAGACGCCGAGCAGGTCTTTCAGGCGCATCACCTCGCGAAGGCGCTCGACCTCGGCCTCGCTGTACACGCGATGGCGCCCGGACGGGCGCGCAGGCGCCTCGGGCAGCAGGCCGATCTCCTCGTAGTAGCGAATCGTGCGCGGCGTCGTGCCGACGAGGCGCGCGACGTCGCCGATACGCAGGTTGGCCGCCGGCGCCGGCTTGGCGCTCATGAGCGCACGCTCAGCTCGTCGGCGCGCGGGGCGGGGGAGGGGGCGCCATCAAGTCCAGGAAGCATGGCCTCCTCCACGACCGCCTCCTCCCATGGGCGCACTGCGCCGTCCGCGGGTTCGGCCGCGGAGCCGGCCAGCGCGGTGGAGTGGCCGGGACGCAGCAGACACACGCCGGCGCCGACCAGCGAGGTTGCCGCGAGCACCCAGAGGGCGACGTGCATGTTGGCGATGAACGGCGCGAGCTTGGCCGCCGAGAGGCCCTGCGCGAGGCCGGAGAAGACGGCGAACAGCGTCGACTTGGGCACCGCCGAGGTGACGATGGCGAGGACGAAGGCGATCGACAGCACGGCGCCGGTGTTCTGCAGCAGCGTGCGCGCGCCGGCGGCAATGCCGCGGCGGTGTGCCGGCACGACGCCCATCATCGCGGCCGTGTTGGGGCTGTTGAACATGCCCGAGCCGATGCCGACGACGAGCAGCCACAGGCCGCTCTGCCAGTAGGCGGTGTGCACGTCGAGCGTCGTCATGGCGGCGAGCCCGGCGGCGCTGACCAGCATGCCGGCCGCGGCGAGCGCGCGCGAGCCGTGGCGGTCGGCGTAGATGCCCGCGATCGGCGAGGCGACGAGCATGCCGAGCGCCAGCGGGATCAGCTTGATGCCGGCCTGGATCGGGGAGTTGCCCTGGGCGCCCTGGTAGTAGAAGACGAATAGGAACATCAGCGCGAAGCGCGCCAGGCCATTGATGAACGAGGCGGCGCTGGCGGCCGCGAACAGGCGGTTCTTGAAGATGTCGAGGTCAAGCATCGGGGCGCGCGAGCGGCGCTCGATCGCCACCCACGTCGGCAGCAGCACGGCCGCGGCCACCAGGCCGCCGATCACCAAGCTGTCGTTCCAGCCGCTGATGCCACCGCGCGAGACGCCGTATACGAGGCCGGTCAGCCCGATCACGAACGTCGTTGTGCCGAGCACGTCATAGCCGCGCACCGAGTCCGGTTTTGAGAGCTCGCGGAGGATCAGCGCGCCCCACAGCGCGCCGGCGAGGGCGAAGGGGACGTTGAACCAGAAGACCCAGTGCCAGGAGATCGCCACGAGCGCGCCGCCGAGCACCGGGCCGAGCACCAGCCCGATCGCCGCGACCATCGTGTTGGCGCCCATCGCCAACCCGAGTTCCTTCCTGGGGAAGGCGTCGGTGACCAGCGCGGCGGCGTTGGCGAACAGGAACGCCGAGCCGATGCCCTGCAGGATCCGCCACAGGATCAGGACGGTCGCGTCGCCGGAGAAGCCGGCACCGAGCGAGGCAAAGGCGAAAACGAGAAAGCCGCCGACATAGGCGCGCTTGCGCCCGAACAGGTCGCTCAGGCGCCCAGCCATCAGCACGAGCACCGTGGCGGCGATCAGGTAGGCGAGGATCACCCAGACGAGCGCGAGGAGGCTGGTGTGCAGCGAGCGCTCGAGGTCTGGCAGGGCGATGATGAGCGTGCCCGAGTTGGTCGCCGCCAGCAGCATGCCGAGGCTGGTGCAGGACAGCGCCCACCACTTGTAGCTCGCGTGCCCGGCCTCGACGCCGAAGCGCGAGGGGACGCGGGCGTCCTGACCCTGGGGTGCGGTGGGCGATGCGCTCAATGCCGGCGCTCCCCTACGTCCTGCGGTATTGGCAAATTGACGTGAACGTAAGGATCACGATAGCAGGCGGGCGTGAGGATGAGCTGTCCGCGGCGCCGGCGGCGTGCTAGAACTTTCCTATGGCCGAGCACAAGGTGGTCAAGTCCGACGAGCAGTGGCGCGAGGAGCTGACGCCCGCCCAGTACGACGTGCTGCGCCGAGCTGGCACCGAGCCGCCGTTCAGCGGCGAGTACGTCTACAACAAGGAGTCCGGCGACTACCGCTGCGCGGCGTGCGGCACGATGCTCTTCTCGGCTGACAGCAAGTTCGACTCAGGCACCGGCTGGCCGAGCTTCACCGAGCCCGCCGTCGCGCAAGCGGTCGAGCTGCGTCCGGACAACAGCCTCCTCATGCGCCGCACCGAGGTGATCTGCCGCACGTGCGGAGGCCACCTCGGGCACGTCTTCGACGACGGC
>JAXDGQ010000164.1:0-6599 GCA_034664965.1 Solirubrobacteraceae bacterium
CGACGCGATCGGGCGTCCTGCCCGCCCTCCGCAGATCGATCCGAACGCTCGGCCCGATCTGATGGGTCGCCTTGCAGGCGCGGGCGTGCAAGTCGGCCTGCAGATCGCACAGGCGCTTCATCGGAAATGGCCCAGCCAGCGGCCTGCCAATCGACATGGAGTTGGCACGCCGAGGAACGTTGCGTGGGGCCGGAGGTGCCCCGGCTAGGCCCCGCGATCCTCCGGAGGGAGCAACTGGCTGAGCCCGCTCCAGGCAAATGCCACCTGAAGCTCGACGACCTGCGCACGGTCCAAGCGCGGGTTGGCCCGCCACCACTTCGCGACCTGCTCTGAGGAGCCGGAGACCGCGTGCGCGAACGCCTCTACCGTCACCGCGTCGGCGTCGGGCGCGATCGCGGAGATCAGGTCGCGGATCCGTCCGACCGTCTCAAAGCGCAGTGCCGCGACCTCCTCGGCGGCCGTTCCGGCGAGCTCGACGCCGCCGAACAGCACCGCCCAGCGCTGCCCGCGGCGCTCGACGAACTCGAAATACGCCGCCGTCCCCCGCTCGATCATCTCGCGCGCCGTGCTCGCGCGAGCGACCTCGGCCAAGATCATCTCCTCGAGCTCGCCGCGTGCGCGACGCAGGCAGGCGATGTAGAGGCCCTCCTTGTCGCCGAAGTGGTCGTAGACGATCGGCCGCGACACGCCCGCCAGGCGGGCGATCACCTCGATCGAAGCGCCGCCGTAGCCATGCACCGCAAACTGCTCCTCGGCCACGTCGAGCAGTTGCTGCTCTCTGACCGATCGCGGCACGCGCCCGTGTCGGTAGCCGTTGACGAGGGCGGAGCGGTCTGTGGCGTGCGAGGTGCTCACATCTTCGAGTTTACAACCCGTAGCTTACGGGCAGTATGGCTACGGATCGTAAACCTACACCGGGCGACGGGTGTCAGACGGGGACTGGGGCTGATCGAGTGGATGGAGGGGCGGGCACGCGGCCGGGCCGAGGGGACGCTTCGAAAGCGGTGGTGCACGAGAGACGGATGCAATCGCGCGGCGAGGGGTCGAGGCTGGCCGGGATCGGCACGCGGCTCGCACGATGCGCAGCGATCTTGATGCTCATGGGGTGCGCGCTCGGCCTCAGCGCCTCGAGTGCGCTCGCCGAGTTCCCCTACATCGGCGACGGGACGGCAAATGACCCGGCGAGCTGGAAGCTCGCGCCAGGGCACGTCCCGAGCAACGGCGGATCGGACTGGAAGCTCGCCGCCACCCCGGCGGACCCGAGCAACGAACGCATCCCCGGAGAACGCCCGTCGATCGAACAGAACAACTCCCAGCAGGACGAGCTGTGCGGGGTGACTGGCATGAGCCTCGTCGACACCCACGCGACGGTGCCTTCCGGAACGGGCTCCTGCATCGCCTCCGGCACGCCCGTGAAGACCGGCTTCGGCGTCAGCCTGGGACGGCCCGACGTGTCCATCGCCGAGCTCGACTCGGGCATCGAATGGAACAACGCCGGGGCGATGAGCTCTGAGCGCCGCAAGGTCCTGATCAACGCCGGCGAGCTGCCCGCGCCGAAAGCCGACCTCGGCACGACGTTCGATCCCTCGACGGGCGTCGACTGCTCGACGGCCCATGCCGGCACCGGCGGCGACTTCAATCCCCACGGGGGCATGCCCGGCGGGACCCCGGGCGCCAGCGGGCCGATCCCCTACGACGCCACCGCTCAGAACACGTTCAACACGCTCGACTACGCGTGCGACTCGCGCGTGGCGAACGTCGTGGCGCACTACGCCCAGTGCACCAACCCGCCGACGACGAGAGAATGCCGCAACGGTCCGTCGGGGATGCTCACGCCCGAGGACCTGATCATCGCCTTCTCCGACGGCGCCGACCACGACAGCAACGGCTACGTCAACGACATCGCGGGCTGGAACTTCGTCGACAACACCAACGACCCCTACGACGACGTCCGCTACGGGCACGGAACGGGCGAGGTGCGCGACTCGACCGCGGAAGCGAACAACGGCTCGAGCGACGTCGGCACCTGCCCGAACTGCGTGGTGCTGCCGCTGCGCGTGGGCGAGTCCTTCGTCGCCAACGGCGAGCGCTTCGGGGAAGCCACCGTGTACGCGACCGATCGCGGCGTCGACGTCGTGCAGGAGGCGCTCGGCACGGTCAGCAGCCCGGTGCTGGCGCGCGAAGCGATCGACTACGCCTACAACCACGGCGTCGCGGTGATCGCCTCCGCCGCCGACGAGGCCGCCGAGCACCACAATCAGCCGGGAGCGCTGCCGCACACGATCGTGGTCAACGCGATCGAAGGGCCGGCCGACATAGAAGGCGTCCCGATCACCAACCAGCCGCCCTCCTACCTGCAGCTCGACGGCTGCACGAACTTCGGCACGCGCATCGACCTCTCCGTGCCGGCCACCTCGTGCTCCTCCGAGGCCACCGGCAAGAGCGCCGGCGTCGCCGGGCTCGTCTATGCGGCCGCGCTCAACGCATGCGGCGCGTCGCTGTATGGCAGCTGCACGAGCGGCTCGGGCGCGAAAATGGCAGCCGCCAAAGACTGCACGCGCGTCGACGGCTCGCCCTGTGCGATCACCGCCGACGAGGTTCGCCAGCTGATGGCCTCGGGCAACATCGCCGGCACGCCGGTCAACGGCTCCTCGACGCTGGGCTCCAACGCTCCGAGCTCCGGCGGCGCGCCGGCCGACCTCGGCGAAGGCGGCCAGGCCGACGACATCAACACAGCGCTCGCGCCCGAAACGGCGTGCAGCGTGGGCATGGCGGCCAACTGCACCGACCCCAACCTGAACAGCACGTTCGCCGCCGACGAGAAAGCCGGCGCGGAGGGACCCCTGCCGGACACGTTCAAATACCCGACACGCAAGGGCTTTGACGAGATCGCGGGCTATGGGCGCATCGACGCCTACAAGTCGGTCGAAGCGGCGGCACAGGGCTGGATCCCGCCGCAGGCCGACATCACCTCGCCCGAATGGTTCCAGCAGCTGGACCCGGCGCAGTCGTCCGTGGCCGTGAACGGCTACGTCAACGCCCGCACCGGCTACACCTGCCGCCTGGAAGTCGCACCGGGTGCGCAGCCCAACAACGCCGCCAGCGCCTCAAGCGGCGACTTCGCCGCCGTTCCGTCCACCTTCTGCAACGGCGCGACCGTGCACAGCAGCGCCTTCAAAGGCCTGCTGGCCAACCTCAGCACGGCCACGCTGCAGGCCTTGTTCCCGCCCGGCAAACCGACGTCGTTCACCGGCAACGAGAATGGCGGCACCGCTCAGACGTCCAACGGGCGTCCCAACACTCTGCCCTATGCGTTCACGCTGCGGCTCGTCGTCAAGAGCGCCGGCGGCGCGCCCGGCCCGGCGATGACCGGCGAGGACCGCCGCCAGGCCTTCCTGCACCGCGACCAGGACATGCTCAAAGGCCTGCCCATCGAGATGCGCGGCGACGGGGACGCGAGCCCGGTGCTCGTCGATCTCGCCGGCAACGACACCAACCAGCTGATCGTGGCCAACTCCGACGGCATCATCCACGCCTACCAGTACGACTCCGCAGCCGGGAAACTGGCCGATCTGCCCGGCTGGCCCGTGCACACCGATCCGCTGCCGCTGCATACCGGGGAGAACGCGTTCTCCAGCGGCGAGGTGTCGACGGCCCACTACGGGTCCGTGATCGAGGCGCCCGCGGCGGGAGACCTGTTCGGCGATGGCCGCACCGAGATCGTGGCCGGCGACATGCAGGGCCACGTCTACGCCTGGGACTCGACCGGCAAACTGGTCTTCCACGCGACGTCGAACCCGAACTTCTCCGGCGCGCCGCTGCCGGGCCACCCATCGTGGGAGGCGGAGCGCTTCGGCACCCGCCAGCGGACGGAGGCCGGTTTCGTCACCTCACCAGTGCTGGCCAAACTCGACGCGGGCGCAGGCAACGGTCTGGACATCATCGCCGCGGGCGAGGACCGCCACGTATACGCATGGCACCCGGACGCGACGGCCGTCAGCGGCTTCCCAGTGCTCGTCGAGGATCCCGAAAAGATCGCCTCCGTGGACCCCCAGAGCCACCAGATCACCTTCAACTCCAACGTCCCGGCCAACCAGGACAAAAACGAAGACCAGGGCAAGATCGTCGACACGGCCGCGGTCGCACATCTGGACGGGCCCAACAACCCGCCGAGCATCATCGTCGGGACCAACGAGGAGTACGTCGCCGGGCACGGCAACGAAGGCGAAATCAACGCCTCCCACACGACCACTGCATCGCTCGGGGTGCTCGGCAGCCTGCTGACCTTCGCCAACGGCCGCGTCTATGCGATCAACGCCGGCGGCTGCTCCTCCGATGCGCCCTCTTGCGCAACCGGCGGGTTCTCGTGCGCGAGCGCGCACTGCACGGCAGGCGCCTTCCGCAGCGGATGGCCGGTGAAGATCGGCCTGATCAACGCGGGGCTGCTGCCCGACGTGGGCGAGGGGATCAACGGCTCTCCGGTCGTGGCGCCGCTCAACTGTCCGCAGGGCGGGGAAGGCCCGAAGATCGGGGTTCTCCCGGCCGCCGGGCCGGGCTATGTGCTGAACGCGGATGGCAGCTCCTGCTACGGCTCGACCGAAGGCAAGCACAACGCCCTGCAGACCGACGTCAGCGTCGGCAACGGCAAGACAGATACGCCCGCCTTCCCCGCCGTGGGCGAGCCCGCGTTCGGGACCCTCGACGGCACGACCACGAACATCTTCGCACCGGTCGCCGGGCTCCTGCGCGCGCTCGATGTCGTCGCCCCCGACTACCAGAAGGGCAGCCAGGACTTCACGGCCTCCTGGCAGGCCAACAGCGGGCAGTTCTCACCGGGCTTCCCGGCGGTCAACAACGATCTGTCGTTCATCACCGGCGAGACGATCGGCGACGTCACCGGCGAAGCCCCCAAACAGCAGGTGCTCGCCGGAACGGCCTCGCAGGACCTGCAGGCCTACAACGTCGAAGGCAATGCGGCCAGCCCGGCCTGGCCGAAGCTGAGCGGCGGCTGGATCGTCGCGACGCCGGTGCTCGGGTCGCTGGGCACGGTCGACACGAGCGCGAGCGCCAAGAAGGACGTCGTCTCGATCACGCGCGAAGGCACGCTGTCGGTGTACTCCACCCCCGCCGCGGCCTGCTCGCCGAGCTCGTGGCCCTACTTCCACCACGACATCGCGAACTCCGGCGACTACACGCGCGACGCGGTCAAACCCGGCGTGGCGCAGAGCGCCAGCGTTGCGAGCAGGGTGCTGGCGTGGACGGCGCCGGGTGACGACCTCCTGTGCGGCACGGCCGCCTCCTATCAGATCGTCACCTCGGCCAACCCGATAACGGCGCAGAACTTCGACTCGGCGGCGCCGCTCAGCGGCGCGCCGGCACCGACCGCGGCGGGCACACAGCAGAGCTACTCGATCCCACCGTCGGCTGAGCACTACGTGGCCATTCGCGCCATCGACGAGCAGGGCAACATCGGCCTGCCGGCGTCGGCGGAAGTCAACTCGGCGCCGGCCCTGCCGACGCTCGGGCGCTGCGTGAAAGTGGGCAGCGGCGGAGCGTTCACGCGCGCGAACTGCATCGCCGAAAGCCCCGGGAGCCACGGCGCCTTCGAATGGATGCCCGGTCCGGGCACCAAACCGAAATTCTCGGCGCCGATCGGACAGGTGATCCTCGAGACGACCGGCGGAAGCGCGGTGTCGTGCGGCTCAAGCGCGCTCGCGGGCGAATGGACGGGACCGAAGGCAGCGTCGGTGAGCCTGACCCTCAAAGGCTGCGAAAAGGTCGCCACCAAAAAGCCCTGCCAGTCGAGCCCGACGGCCGCCGGCGAAGTGAGCACGAGCCAGCCACTGCAAGGCGAGCTCGGCTTCATCAAAGCCGGCGCCAAGCCGAACGTGGGCCTCGACCTGCAGGCGAAAAGCCCCTCGCCGGCAGTCCTCGCGTTCACCTGCGGGGGCCCGCCGGGCGAACTCGGCACCGGTGAGCTGTGGACGGTCGAAGGCTCGGTGATCGGAGAGGTCAAATCGCTGAACGCGATGAAAGTGATCGAGCGGCTGCTGTTCAAGGCGAAAGGCGGCAAGCAGGTTCCCGAACGCTTCGAAGCCGGCCTCAAAGACACGCTCATCGCGACGCGGATCGAAGGCGCGAGCCAGAAAGTCGAACAGGCCGGCCTCACGCTGTCGGGCGAACGCGCGACGATCTCGAGCACCGGCGAAGAAAGGCTCGAGATCAAAGCGAAGGTCTAGCGGCGCCCGCGCGGCTGGCGCCGGCAATGGGCACTCAGCGCGCGCACATCGGCCGCGCGACCCTCGCAGCTCAACCTCCGCGGCGCCTTTCGGCGCGGTTCGCGGCCTACCGAGGTGCCCCGAAGGGGGCGACCCGCCAATCCAAACTGGTCGGGCCGCCCGGGGTGAGGAAGCAGAATCCCTTCCGCCACCCCGTTTCCTTCCCCACGAGAGCAGGACGAAACATGGAGCGTCCAAAGGCTGCCGCAAACGTTTGGCGGGTGCACGCTGCGGGCAACAACACCTCACGCCTCTAGCGTTCTTGGGTATTAAGTTCGCTCAGCGCTAAGTGGCTAGGGCACGAGGCCACGGACGCTGAGA
>JAXDGQ010000165.1:0-4278 GCA_034664965.1 Solirubrobacteraceae bacterium
CTGGCGTGCTCCCTTGAGAGATACCCATGCTCCTCCCATCCGCGCAGAAGTCAAGGCCGGTTCGCGGCTCGTGTGCCGGCGTGATCGAACGCTTCGCGTGTCAGCCTGGGGTCACAGAGGAGGGGCGGCGGCGCTGCTGGGGGGGGCCTTGCCGTGCAGGCAAGCCGTCACAGGTTCTCGACGATCTCGTTGGCCCGCGACCACTGGTCAGGCGGGACGACAACGTAGACATCACCGTGTCCGCGGCGGTCCAACGGATGATCGGCTACGCAGGCCGCGTCCACGCCGAGCGCTCGCAGCTGGTCGCGCCACGCTAGGGCGGTGTTCTGATCCTCGAACGTACTGACGGTCTCCCAGCCGTCGAGCCGCGGATCGCCGATCGCCACCGGCGGGTCCTTGGCGACACCGCCAAAGAAGCGAAAACGAGCCATTTGCATGAGGGTACCCCGCTGCACCGTATGCTCCCTGATCGGGGATCGTGAACGCGACAGCGGACATATCGGCGCCGCCTGTCACCGTGACGCGCATCCCCGACCCCGGCGAGCCTGTCCCGCGGCTCTCGCGTCCCGGTCTCGCGCTCTTTCTCGCCGGCCTGGGCCTGTGGTCGGGCTCGAGCGCGCTGGCGCTGACCCACCAGTGGTCGCTCTACCTCTCGGTCCCCCTCAATGCCGTCGCGTCGTACATGCTGTTCACCGTGTCACACGATGCGAGCCACCACTCGCTCTCATCGATCGAGGCCGTGAACCTGTGGATCGGGCGGATCTCGACGCTGTTCTTCGCGCCGCACGCGGGGTTTCGCACGTGGCGCTTCATCCACATGCAGCACCACCGGTTCACCAACCACGACGACGGCCGGGACCCCGACCACTCCGCGGGCCGCGGACCGCGCTGGCAGATGCCGCTGCGCTGGCTGACGGTCGACCTCTACTACATGGTCTTCTACATCCCGAAGCTCGGCACCCGCCCGCGCCGCGAGCAGGTGGAACTGGCCTTCACCTTGCTGTTCGTCGGCGGCTTCAGCGCGGCGGCGATTGCCACCGGCCACGCGCTCGAGCTGTTCGTTCTGTACTACCTGCCGATCCGCCTGTCGATCGTGTGGCTCGGCTTCGCCTTTGACTACCTGCCCCACCACGGGCTCGACCACGCCCCGACCGAGGACCGCTTCAAGACCACGCGCAACCGGATCGGGCTCGAGCGCCTGGTCTCACCGCTGCTCCTGTACCAGAACTATCACCTGGTCCATCACCTACACCCGGTCATCCCGTTTCACAGGTACATCGCCGTGTGGCGGCGCAGGGAGGAGGACTATCTCGCGGGCGAGCCGGCGCTCAGCGACCTGCGCGGACGGCCGATCACCGTCGAGGAGTACCGACGCCTGCGCGAGCTGGCCCACCGCTAGGCGCGAGCTGAGCCCGCGGGCTTGGCGTCGCAAGGCGGGGGGCGGTCGTATTGGCGGCTAGCTTTGCCCCCACGGCTCAAGGCGAGCGGAGCATCGCCGAAGCACACCCATGGAGTCTTCCATGCGCATGCCGCCTGCGGTCAAGGTCCTGTTCGCGGTCCTCGGCGCGTGGCTGGCGCTGTATGAGCTTCACCTGCTGGTGTCAGTCTCGTTCGCCGACGCGCTGTTCGGCCGCTACGTGCACGACGGGCTGCTTCTCGTCGCGACGGGGCTCTGCGCGCTGCGGGCAGCTCGCTACCCGGCCGAGCGCCTCGCGTGGAGCCTGATCGCGGGGGCGCTGCTGTCGTGGAGCCTCGGCGAGATCTACTACACAGCTGTTCTCTGGACGGCGAACACGATTCCCGTGCCCTCGCCGGCCGACATCGGCTACCTCGGCGTCTATCCCCTTGCCTTCTCGGGTCTGATCGTGCTGCTGCGGACCCGGGCAAAGCACGTGAGCGCCACGGTCTGGGTCGACGGCATCATCGCCGCGCTGGTGGTCGCCGCGGTCGGGGCCGCCGTCGTCTTTCAGGAGGTGCTTGCGACGGTCGGCGGCAGGCCGATATCGATTGCCACCAACCTCGCCTATCCCCTCGGCGATCTGCTCCTGCTGGGACTGATCGCCACGGCCTACACCCTGCGGCGCTGGCGACCGGACCGCGGTGGACTCCTTCTCGGCGTGGGCATCGCGGTGTTCTGGACCGCGGACAGCCTGTATCTGGTCGAGACGGCGCAGAACACATATACCCAGGGCGGTATCTTCGACGTCGGGTGGTGGGCGGGCATCGTCCTGATCGCGTTCGCCGCATGGCAGCCGCCCAAGCCGATGCCGGCGCGCGAGCGACGTGAGAGTCTCGGCACGATCGCCGCCCCGATCGGATTCGCGATCGTGGGGCTGGGTCTGCTGGTCTATGCGACGCTGCGCCACATCAACCTCCTCGCGATCGCATTCGCCACGGTCGCGCTGCTGGCGGTCATCGTGCGACTGGTCATGACCTTCAACGAGCGGATTCAGACGCTCGAACAGACGCGCGGAGAAGCCCTGACGGATGCGCTCACCGGTCTGGGCAATCGCCGCCATCTCATGCTCGACCTCGAGCGCCGCTTCACGGCCGCCGCGGGCCCAAGGCTCTTCCATGTCGTTCTGTTCGACCTCGATGGCTTCAAGCTCTACAACGACCGCTTCGGCCACCCGGCCGGCGATGCCCTTCTGGCGCGCCTCGGCGGTCACTTCCGCACGGCGGTCGAGCCCTACGGAAGCGCCTACCGAATCGGCGGCGACGAGTTCTGTGCGCTCGTCGACAGCACGGACAGCAAGTTCGAGAGCGTTGTCGGTGCCGCATGCACCGCACTTTCCGAGGACGGCGACGGCTTTGCAGTTGGGACCTCCTTCGGAGCCGTATACGTGCCCACCGAGGCCAGGTCGGCCAGCGAGGCGCTCGGCATCGCCGATGCGCGGCTGTACGAAAACAAGGAACAACGCCGTGCGGCTCCCCAGGACCACACCCGCGTGACCCTGCTTCAGATGCTGCGAGAGCTTCATCCCGATCTCCACGAGCATCTGTCGGAGGTCGCGGATCTGGCCCGGGCCGTGGCGCGCAACATGAGCCTCCCCGAAGAGCAGATCGACGAAGTGGTCCGAGCTGCGGAGCTCCACGACGTCGGAAAGATCGCGATCCCCGACACCATCCTCGACAAGCCGGGACCGCTCAACGACCAAGAGAGGGCGTTCATGGAACGGCACACGCTGCTGGGCGAGCGCATTCTCAGAACCGCCCCGGCGCTCGCCTCGATCGCGGATCTAGTGCGCTCCAGCCATGAGCGCTTCGACGGCGCCGGCTATCCCGATGGGCTCGCGGCCGAGCGGATTCCGCTCGGATCTCGAATCGTGTTTGCCTGCGACGCTTTCAGTGCGATGACGAGCGACCGTCCCTACGCACGGCGCAAACCCGTCAGCGAGGCGATCGAGGAGATGCAGCACTTCGCCGGCACGCAATTCGATCCTGCGGTCGTGGCCGCGCTCGGTGAGTGCCTTCGCGAAGCCGGCCGGCGCGACCAGCTCGCGATCCACAGCGCCACGCGTCGGAACGGTTCCCCCGCTCCCCACTAGACGCGGGGACCGACGACTGAAGTCAGGCCAACCGATCAGCCGTAGGTGTATTGGCTGCCGGGGCGATTGTTGAGGCTGCTGGCTTTGTTTACGATCGCTTTCGCGTCGACCGTCCCGGCTGCGTGGCTTGGAACGACCACCGTGCAGGTCGTCGTCGCGGTGCAGTTGACGCTGCTGGCCGGGGTCGTTCCGAACTTGAAGCTCGTCGCCGCGGTTCCGAGCGCGAAGCCGCTTCCGGTGACGGTCACGCTTTCGCCGCCGGCGGTGCTGCCGCTATTGGGGCTCACGCTGGTGAGCGTCGGCCGATAGGTGAAGTGATCGTGCGTCGAGGTGAGGCTCGTGCCTTTGTTGGGATTGGTGACCGTTACGTCGACGACCGTGCCGGGCGGACCCGGCGGGGAGGTCGCCGTGATCGAGGTGGGCGAGTTGACGCTGAAGCTCGCCGCGTCAGCCGAGCCGAACTTGACCGTCGTCACGACCGAGAACCCGACGCCGTTGATCGTCACCGTCGTTCCGCCCATTTCAGGGCCGACGTTCGGTTTGACTGCCGTGACCGCCGGGAACGGCGTGCCATACGCCAGGGCCCAGTTGTACCCGCCTGCAATCCCGACGAGTTCGCCGATACTCGGCGCGACAGGCGTCCAGCAGAACTGCGGGCTGCCGCAACCTTCCGGTGCCGTGAACGAGCCGTTGCCCAGCTCGCCCACGCTGCTGTTGCCCCAGACCCTCG
>JAXDGQ010000166.1:0-4555 GCA_034664965.1 Solirubrobacteraceae bacterium
GCGCTTCAACGTCAGCCTGACCAAGGTCAGGCTCTCGCGGGCGCCCAGCGCAGGCGAGTGGCCCTCGCGCCCGGTGCAGCTGCCGCTTGCAGGACTCGTCGGCGAACGCGCCACTCCGCCGCGCTGAGCCGTTTGCCCCGAGGCCTGCGGGGCCCCGGGTGCCACGCGCGGGGGGGGACGCACCGTAGCGCCCGCGCGGCGGTAATAGGCTGGCCTGATCATGGCCAACGCGCTCGCGTCCGAGACGTCTCCGTATCTGCGCCAGCACGCCGAGAATCCGGTGCAGTGGCTGCCGTGGGGCGATCAGGCGCTGCAGCGCGCCGTCGCCGAGGACAAGCCGCTGCTGGTCTCGATCGGCTACTCGTCGTGTCACTGGTGTCACGTGATGGAGCGCGAGTCCTTCGAGGACGCGCGCACGGCGCAGCTGATGAACGAGGCGTTCGTATGCGTGAAGGTCGACCGCGAGGAGCGCCCGGACGTCGATGCGCTGTACATGGAGGCGGTGCAGGGGATGACCGGCCACGGCGGCTGGCCGCTGAACGTCTTTCTCACCCCCGAGCAGCTTCCCTTCTATGGCGGGACCTACTTTCCGCCCGAGCCGCGTCACGGGATGCCGGCGTGGACGCAGGTGCTGCAGGCGATCGCCGAGTCCTGGAGCGAGCGCAGCGAGGAGATCAGGGCCGGCGGCGAGCGTCTTCGCGGCCAGTTGTCCGGCGGCGCGCGGCTCGCGCCCTCCTCCGAGCCGATCCGCGGCGAGGCGCTCGAGGCGGCGGTGGCGAAGCTGCGCGAGTCCTTCGACGTCGACGAGGGCGGATTCGCCACCGCGCCGAAGTTCCCGCAGGCCTCGGTCCTCGAGTTCCTGCTGCTGCGCGGCGAGCGCGAGATGAGCCGCGCGACGCTGCGCGCGATGGCCGGCGGCGGCATCCACGACCAGATCGGCGGCGGCTTTGCCCGATACAGCGTCGATCGCTCCTGGACGGTGCCGCACTTCGAGAAGATGCTCTACGACAACGCGCTGCTCGCGCGCGCCTACCTGCACGGCTTCAAGGCCTTCGGCGAGCGCCGGCTGCTCGACGTCTGCCTGGACACGCTCGGCTGGGCGATACGCGAGATGCGCGGTCCGGAGGGCGGCTTCTACTCGGCGCTGGACGCCGACTCCGAGGGCGTCGAGGGGCGCTACTACGTGTGGACGCTGGCCGAGCTGCGGACGGTGCTCGGCGAGGACGCCGATGCGGCGATCGCCTGGCTCGGCGCGACCGAGCAGGGCAACTTCTCAGACCCCCACCACCCGGAGCCCGGCCTCAACGTGCTGTCGGACCGCGAGCACGAGCAGTTCACGGCGACGCTCGACGCTGAAACGCGCGAGCGCATCCGCACGCGCCTGCTCGCGGCGCGTGATGCGCGCGTGCGCCCCGGGCTCGACGACAAGCGGCTGACCGCATGGAATGCGCTGATGATCTGCGCGCTCGCCGAGACGGGCGCGCAATTGCGCGACACGCCGGTCGAGGGCGTGGAGGCTGCCCAGGCGCAGGCGCTGCTCGACGCGGCCTGCGGCTGCGCGCAGTTCGTGCTCGAGGAGCTGCGCGACGAGCGCGGACGGCTGCTGCGCAGCTACAACGACGGGCAGGCGAAGATCGGCGCCTATCTGGAGGACCACGCCTTCCTGCTGGAGGCGATGATCGTGCTGTTCGAAACGACGTGCGAGGAGCGCTGGTTCGAGCAGGCGACAGCGCTCGCGGACGAGCTGATCGCGCGTTTCTCAGACGCCGAGCGCGGCGGCTTCTTCTCGACCGCCGCCGATCAGCAGCCGCTGATCGCCCGGCGCAAGGACCTGGAGGACTCGCCGATTCCCGCCGGCGCCTCCAGCGCCGCCATGGGCCTGCTGCGCCTGGCGCAGCTGACCGGCGACGAGCGCTACGAGCGCCACGCGGTGTCGGTGCTGCGGCTGCTGCACGAGATCGCGCCGCGCCATCCGGCGGCGTTCGGGCATCTGCTGCAGGTCATGCACTGGTACCTCTCCCCCGCCCGGCCGATCGCCTGTGCGGTGCCCGCGCGAGCGCCCGCGAGCTGACCGTGCCGGGGTTGGGTGCTCAGAGGATCGCCAGGTAGCGGTCGCGCTCCCACTGGGTGACCTGCACGCGGTAGTCGTCCCACTCCTGGCGCTTGATCTCCACATAGCGGTTGAACATGTGCTCGCCGAGCGTGCGCAGCACGAGCTCTGACTGGGCCGTCAGCTCGATCGCTTCGCCAAGGCTCTCCGGGAGCTGCTCGACGCCCAGGCGCCGGCGCTCCTCGCCGGAGAGGTGGTAGAGGTTCTTCTCCATCGGCTCGGGCAGCTCATAGCCCTTCTCAATGCCCTCCAGGCCGGCCTGCAGCAGCACGGCGAAGGTCAGGTAGGGGTTGCACGCCGGATCGGGGCAGCGCAGCTCCATGCGCGTGGCCTTCTCTGAGCCCGGGTGATACAGCGGCACGCGCACGAGCGCCGAGCGGTTGCGCCGCGACCAGGCGACGTACACGGGCGCCTCAAAGCCCGGCACCAGGCGCTTGTAGGAGTTGACCCACTGGGCGAAGATCGAGCAGATCTCGCGGGCATGCTTGAGCTGGCCGGCGATGAACGCCTTGCCGATGTCTGAGAGGAAGTACTGGTCGTCGGCGTCGTAGAAGGCGTTGACGCCCTTGCTGAACAGCGACTGGTGGGTGTGCATGCCCGACCCGTTCTCGCCGTACAGCGGCTTGGGCATGAACGTGGCATGCCAGCCGTACTTCATCGCGTACTCCTTTACGGTGATGCGGTAGGTCATGCAGTCGTCGGCCATCTTCATCGCGTCGGCGTAGCGCATGTCGATCTCGTGCTGTGACGGACCGACCTCGTGGTGGGTGTACTCGACGTGGATGCCCAGCTGCTCGAGCGCCAGCACCGTCTCGCGTCGCACGTCCGAGCCCGCGTCGAGCGTCGTCAGGTCGAAGTAGCCGCCTTCGTCGAGCACCTCGGTCGAGCGCGAGTCTTTGATCAGGAAGTACTCCAGCTCCGGGCCGACGTTGAACACGTCGAAGCCCATCGCGTGCGCCCGCTCCAGGGCGCGTCGCAGGACGTGGCGCGGGTCGCCCTCATACGGCGTCCGCTCGGGTGTGATCACGTCGCAGAACATCCGCCCCACGCCCTGCTCCTCCGGGCGCCACGGGAGCACGGCGAACGTCGCCGGGTCGGGCATCGCGATCATGTCGGACTCCTCGATCGCGTTGAAGCCGGTGATCGAGGAGCCATCGAAGCCCATCCCCGACTCGAACGCGTCGTCGAGCTCTTCGACGTTGATCGAGAAGGACTTCAGCTGACCGAGGATGTCGGTGAACCAGAAGCGGATGAAGCGAATCTTGCGCTCGGCGACGATCGCCTTGACGTCGTCCGCGGTTTTCGGCGAGTCCGGCATCGGGATGACCTTACCGATGGCCCCAGCTCGGCGGTATCGACGGATGGCCAAACCGCCCACGCGGGGACGGACGGCCGATCCGGACGGTCAGTGGCCGGCTACCGCCGCCACGAATTCGGCGACGTCTTCGGCTTCCTTGCCCTGATAGAGCAGGGCCGGCATCTGCCCGAGGCCGCGCGCGCGGCCTTCGGTGATCGCGCTCAGCACCAGCGCCTTGCGTCCTGCCGCGGTGGGGATGTCCGAGCCGACGCGCACGTCGAGGTTCGGCCCGACCGCGCCGACCGACTTGGTCGCAGCCAGCGCGTGGCAGACCGCGCACGTGCGCTCGAACAGTTCGCGGCCCTTCTGCTCTTTGGCGTTGAGGCGCACTCCTCCGGCGGCCACGCTCGCTCCGTGATCGGCGTTGAACGCCAGCACGATCGCCGGCACGGCCAGGCCGAATGCGAACAGCACGACGACCGCCAGCGTCACCGTGCGCCGGCTGGTCCTCGATTCGGTGTGCAGCGCCTGGCGCGCGCCGCGCGGCCCACCGCGCATCGCGACGAAGAAGACGCCGAGGCCGAGCAGGGCCCAGGCGAGGACGATGACAATGACCATTGCGCGCGGGAACATATCGCCTGGCGGCGCCGGACGGCCGATGGACGCCTCTCGGCGGCCGCGCCCGGCCCGCTGCGGCCCGCCCGCGATCACGGCCGGGGCCGCCGGTCATGAGCGTTCTCACATGGTTCTGCTGCCTTTAGGCACGGGCAAGGTGCGGCGCTAACCTGGAAGCTGATCCGGACGTGAACATCCTGCGCCGACTCCCCCTCTCCCGCCTGCTGCTCGTGTGCGCAGCGATCGTCGCACTCGGCGCATCGGCCACGGCGATCGCCTTCGCGATCGGCTCCGGGCCGACCCCGCCGGCCAAGCCGCTCGCGCAGGCTGTCCACGACGCGCTTGCCGCACCGCCCGTGCAGGGCGTCAGCGCGAACGTCACGCTTACCGACCACCTGCTCGAAGGCGCCAACCTGGCAAGCGACAGCAGCGGAGCCGCCGGTGAAGCCTCCGCCAACCCCCTGCTCTCCGGCGCATCGGGGCGGCTGTGGGTCGCCAGGGACGGGCGGGTGCGCCTGGAGCTGCAGGCCGAA
>JAXDGQ010000167.1:0-2983 GCA_034664965.1 Solirubrobacteraceae bacterium
ACGGAGTCCTCGACCCCGAAGGCGAGCGCTATCGGCTCGCCTCGCTGCACCGTGATGCCTGCCCCGCCTGCCGTGCCTACGTGCTCTCCCTGCGCGGGCTCGCCGCCGTGCTCCCGCCCGTGCCCGCACTGCTTCACTGGGTGCTCGGCGCCGGCGCCGGCGCTGGCACGCTGGCCGGAGCCGGAGCCGGAGGGGGCGCCGGGGCCGGCGGGGGCGCCGGGGCCGGCGGGGGCGCGGCAGGCCCTCTCGGCGGCGGCTTCGGCGGCGCCGCGCTCTCGGCGTCGAGCGCTGCCGGGGCCGGTGCGGCTGGCGGCGGATGGTGGCTCGCCGGCCCGCTCGGCGCCAAGCTCGCGGTGGGCTGCCTGTTCGCGCTCGGCGTCGGCGCCGGCTGCGTGGCGCTCGACGAGCACGCCCGCGGCTTGCGCGCGCCCACCCATCGCCATCACTCCAGCGGCAGTGCGCTCGCGCGTACGTCCGTCGCGGCCGCTGGTGCCGTCGCGGGCACCGGACTGGCTGCAATCGGCTCGACAGCCGTGGGCGCCAGCGCCGCGCCCACCGCGCCGGCGCATCCCCGGGTCGCCGGCTCCGTGCAGGCAAGCCGCGAGTTCGGCCCGGAGCAGCCTGCTTCGCGGTCCTCGTCAGGCTCGGCGCGGCGCGCAGCTCCCACCGCCGGCGCCGCCGCGGCCGGGCAGTCGCCAACCGTCGCCCGGCCCCGCGCGAGCAGTGTCGCGCCAGGTGCGCAAGCGGTTGGCGGGGCGTCCTCCACCGGCCGCGCGCCCGCAGCGCAGCGCGAGTTCTCCCCCGGCTAACCGGTCAGCCCCGCGGGAACACCTTCGTCAGCCGTTTGAGCGCCAGCGGATTGCCGCGCGGACGCACTCGCCCGGTGGCAAGCGCGCGCATCGGGTCCAGGCGCTCGCCGACGATGTCGACCCAGTCCTGGTAGGAGAGGCGCAGGCGCAGGTCGGGTTTCGCGGCCGGACCCTCGGCGACGGAGCTCGAGCCGTTGTCGACGGTCAGATGCCACGTCGGCACGTCCGGGTCGGTGAACTCCCACTGGAACGTCGTCGGCCGAGTGAGTCCGTGCGCTGGATTCACCTGACGGCGGATCGTGTCGAACAGCAGTGCGAGCGTCGCCTCGTCGCGCGGTGACGGGCCTTCGCGCACGCCGATGACACCCGCCTGCGCGAGCGCGCGCCCGCGTTCGGAGGTCTCCAGCGGCGTGAGGCCGACGGGCAGCAGCGGCGGACCGGGAAGGCTCTCCAGCGGCATGCCGGCGGAGCGCAGCTTGGTCGTCATCGAGTTCAGGCCCTCGACGCCGACGCTGTCGAACGTCGAGTTGAACACGGTCACGTAGCGCTCGTCCCAGCCCGGCGGCATCAGCACCTGCTGGGTGTAGCGAGTGGTCTCGCGCAGGATGCGCGCGACGGCCCTGGGCACGCGCACGGGGTCTTCGCGGTTGAGGTCGGACAGGAGCTTGACGCCGAAGCCGATGTGGCGCTGCTCGTCGGCGGCGATGTTCTCCATACCCTCGCGGAACGCCGGCAGCTGATCGCGTTCCTCGAGGTAGCTGCAGATGAAGTGCTGCCCCGGCTGCGCCAGCGAGGCCTCGATGACGACGTGGTAAAGCGTCACCGCCGCCGCCAGTTTCGCCGGCGAGTGGTCGGCGCGCAGTTCGTCGGCCATCCGGTCCAGGCGGTCGAAGATCTTGCGGAAGCCTACGGTCAGCTGGGGCTTGATCGCCGCCAGGCCGCTGGCC
Source organism: Solirubrobacteraceae bacterium (assembly GCA_034664965.1). Classification (GTDB taxonomy): domain Bacteria; phylum Actinomycetota; class Thermoleophilia; order Solirubrobacterales; family Solirubrobacteraceae; genus Palsa-744. Next base: position 1,757 of record JAXDGQ010000167.1, read on the forward strand.
ATCGAGCCATCGCCGACTTCGCAGACCTCCTGCATGAAGCGCTTGAAGAAGACCGCGTGGCGGGCCTCGTCGACCTGCTGCGTGGCGAGGAAGTACTTCTGCTCCTCCAGCGGTGCCGCATCGATGTACGGCGAGAGGTTGTCGGCGACCGCGTCCTCGCCCCAGAAGAACAGGCAGTAGTTCCACAGCGCCGCCTGGCGCTCGAAGTCGGTGAAGTCCTCGCGCCACTGGCGCGCGTCCTCGGTGAAGTCCAGCTCCGTCGCCATCCAGTTGCCCCGCTCCCAGCGCGCATACAGGTCCGCGTAGGAGATCGCGTCCGTCGGGAGGCTGGCCAGGGCGCCTTCGCTCGTGCTCGACGTCATCGTGGTGCTCGCCATCAGCTGCTCCTATCGAGGATCGTGCCGCGCGGAAGCGCCGCTTCGATAGTGAACGTTATCGCAATAGCGATCATTCCGTCAAGTAGCATGTGGGCATGAGAGCAACGGACACGGTCGCCGCTCCGAAGCCGACGGCCACGCGGATGACGCGCGAGCAGAGCAAGGCCAACACGCGCGAGCGGCTGCTGGCGGCAGCGCGCAGCGCCTTCGCCAGCAGCGGCTTCCACGGCGCCTCCGTCGACGAGATCGCCTCTCGAGCGGGCTTCTCCACGGGCGCGCTCTACTCCAACTTCGACGGCAAGGAGGATCTGTTCCTCGTGCTCATGGAGCGCGAGATCGACGAGCACTCGCGCGAGATCGCCACGGCGGTCGCCGAGCGGCCGTCGGTAGCCGAGCGCGCCACCGGCGGTGCGCAGCGGTGGATGACGATGATCGAGCGCGAGCCCGAGCTGCTGTTGCTGTTCATGGAGTTCTGGGCCTACGGCGTGCGCGACGCCGGCGTGCGGCCGAAGGTCGCCGCGCGCTTTGCCCAGGTGCGCCGGCTGTTGACGCAGCTGATCGAAGACGGCGTGCGCGAGTTCGACCTTCAGCTCGCGCTGCCGGCAGAGCAGCTCGCGGTCGCCGTCGATGCGCTCGCAGACGGGATCGCGCGCCAGAAGCTCGCCGACCCGAGCGCCGTGCCCGACGACCTGATGGGTCGCGTGCTCGGGCTGCTGTTCTCCGCTGCCACGCGCCCCGCCGGCGAGTAGGCGCTGCGGGCCGCCGGCGCCATGCGGCGTCAGCGCGCGCGAGAGCGCGCAGCGACACACAGGCACGCGTAGTGAACGGTGAACAGCCGCCGCGCGAGCGA
>JAXDGQ010000168.1:0-6318 GCA_034664965.1 Solirubrobacteraceae bacterium
TCTCGCTGCTGCTCGGCTTGGGATTCGTGGGCGACTACACGGTGCAGGTGCCCTTCGCCGTGTTTCAGGCCTTCGAGCGTCTGGGCCTGGTGGCGGTCGTTTTGATCGCTCAGCGTTGGGTCACCACGGCCGCCGCGATAGTGGCCCTGTATCTGGGGGCCGGCCTCGTCGAGGTCGTTGGGATCTATGCGATCGGATCCCTGTCGGCGACGGCGTTGGGTACGTGGATGATGTACCGGCACATCGGTCGCCCCCACCTTCGCGTGGATCTTCGCGGCGCCCTGCGGGTTACGCGCGAAGCGTTGCCGATCGGGATAGCGCTGGTCGCGCTGACGGTGCTGTTCCGGATCGACATGGCGATGCTGGCGATCTTCAAGCCCGCCCGTCAGGTGGGCCAGTACGGAGCCGCCTACAAGCTGCTCGAAACGACCGCTTTCTTCTCCTGGGCGGTGAACGTCGCCGTGCTCCCCTCGCTTGCCCGCCTCTCTCTGACATCGACTCCGCCGGTCGGCGACGTCTACCAGCGCGGGCTGAAGCTCGTGATTGCCATCACGCTTCCCGTCGCGGTCGGGGCAGTGGTGCTCGCCGGCCCGGTCATATCGCTCATTTACGGCGACCAGTACCATGCGGCAGCCAAAGCGTTGGCCCTACTTGCCCCCACGATCGCCCTGTTTCCGATCAGCGCCCTATCGAGTCAACTGTTCTTCGCACAGGGACGCCGCCCAACGGTGGCGATCGTGTACGCCCTCGTCGCGGTGGAGAACATCGCGCTCAACCTCTATCTGATCCCGCGCTTCTCGCTCCAGGGTGCAGCCGCGGGGACCTCGATCTCAGAGCTGCTGGTCGCGGGGCTGCTGATCACGCTCGCCGGCGACCTGCACGGGCACCTGCAGATTCGCCGCATGCTCGCGGGCGCGGTGCTCGGCAGCGCGGCTGCCGGCGGGCTGCTGCTGCTGCTGCACGGCACGCCGCTGATCGCGGTTCCCTTGGCCGCGATCGCATATCTCGTGCTGTTGCTGGGCCACGAGCGGCTGGCCTTTCCCGAAGACTTCTCAGTCATCCGCGCCCTCCTGGCACAGCTGCGCTCGAGGACGGTAGGCCCGGCGACCTCGGGCGCGATCACGTGAGTCGCCGGTGAGCGCCACGGTCCGTCTACTGCAGGAGATCTGTCGGCGAAGATCGGTCGTGCTGGGCTACCACGGGATAGCCGAGTCCCGCCGCCGAGACGATCTCAGCCTGCTGCTGCTCGCACCGGGGCGCTTCAGATCCCAGCTCGAGCTGCTGCGGGCGGCGGGCTTTCGCTTCGTCACGCTCCTCGAGCTGGCGCGCCTCGCCGACGGAGGACCTCCACCGCCCGGACTTGCCGCGGTCACATTCGATGACGGCATGCGCAACAACCACGAAATCGCGCTGCCGATCCTCCAGGAGTTCGACATTCCAGCGACCGTCTATGTGACGATCGGCTTCATCGGCGCCAGCAGCCCCTGGATCGGCCCGGACGGGGATGGGGCGATGATGGACGAGGCGCAGTTGCGCGACCTCGCCGCCGCCGGGTGGGAGCTCGGCGCGCACACGATGACCCACCCGGACCTTTCGACGATGGACTACGACGCGTGCCGCCAGGAGATCGAGCAGAGCCGCGTCGAGCTGGAAGAGATTGCCGGCGCGAAGGTCGAGACATTCGCCTACCCGTTCGGCCGCTACGGTCCGGAGGCGATCGCGGCGGCGCGCGACAGCGGCTTGATCGCAGCAGTCACGACGGGTTCGGGGAGCTGGGCGCCGTATGAGCTCACGCGGGCCATGATCGGGGCCGCCGATCCGCTGGCGGTGACGCTGCTCAAGCTCACCGATCGCTACGAGCCGCTGCTGCGCAGCCCTCCGCTGCGGATCGCGCGGCAAACGAGCAAACAGCTGCGCGGATGGATGCAGCAGCGCCGCCGGCCCTAGGCGCAGAGCTAGCGTCGGTCGGCGCGGGCCATCGCGCCTTGAGCCTGCGCCAGCGCGGCGGCCGGCTCCAGGCGCCGGAAGCGCAACACGAGCCTGACTCCCTGGAGCAGGCCGCGTAGGCCCGACCACTCGCGGTTGAGAACGCGGTGGCCGAAGAGCAGCACGATGAGTCGCCAGAACGCGGCCCTCGTGCGGAGGGTCGGCGAGAAGTTCTTGCGAAAGAGATACGAGCGGTTGACCACCTGCAGGCAGTCCATCCTGCGCCGATCCATGCTGCGCCAGCCGAGCTCGTGGTGGTAGACGAGCGCGGACGGCTCGTAGCGCATGCGTCCACGACGCGATACCCGGTAGGAGAAGTCGTCGTCCTCGCCCAGGCTGTAGGCCGTGAGTCGCTCGTCGAAGCGGACCTCGGCCGCTATCTCGCGCCGCGCCGACATCAGCGGGCCGGGCATGAACTCGACATCGCGCGCCTGCTCCCGATCGATTATCGGGCGGCGAAATCCAATGCCCGTGACCGTACCCTGACGCCCCCCGCCCACTAGCAGCAAGCGCAGCCGGGAATGGGGGTTTTCGGCCACTCTCTCCCGCGGTGGCTGCTCGATCCGGCCGGTGACACCGACGACCTCCGGGTCCTCGTAGGCCGTCAGCAGGGCCTCGAACAGACCCGGCTCGAACGTGCAGTCGTCATCCAGGAACACCACGATGTCGCCGCTCGCCGCGTCGATGCCGAGATTGCGCTGCAGGGCGGCGCCGGGATCGCTCGCCACGTAGCGGATCATCAGATCTGCAAAGCGGGAGCGCAGCTCGCTCACGACGCTCTCGGCGGAGCGCTCGGGATCACCGTCGACGACGATCACCTCGCCATCGGCGGGCAGCCCGCGCCCGGCGCTGTCCAGGACAGCGGACAACGGCTCCTGCCGGCCCTTCGTGGCGATGATCAGCGAGCAGCGCACGGCCGCGAAGCATAGGCGACACCGCAGGCGAGCTCGGGAGGCGCTCGTGAGCCGCGATCCCGCCGGCGCAGGGCGCTGCGACAACGCTCAGCCCCGCCGACCCGGGCTGGAGGCGGCTAGGCAATCCGTCCAGCAGCGGGCGCTTCGCCGCTCAAGTTCTCGGCGCCACCTGCCGAAAATCTGACCAACAGGCGTGGAATGCAAGGTCCACCCGTGACAAGGGCAAACCCGGCGCGAGTCGGGGACGCAAAGCCTGGGATCTCTCAGAGACGGCCTGGCTACCGAAGGGATGAGATGCGTCCAGCTTGGCGTCGTGCATTCAGGATCTTCGCGCTCACATGTGCGCTGGCGGCGGCACCGGCCGGCAATGCGTGGGCCGACACGGCGGGAACCGTGCACTTCGTCCGCTCGGCCGACTCAGGATTCGACGTGTTCACCGGCACCAGCTCGCCGGCAGGGCAGGCCTGGCTTCGCTCGCACATGTGGCGGATGATGGTTTGGTCGCCCTACTTCGACCAGAAGACGAGCTGGTACGGGCAGGGCTGGATGTATGACGACGCCTACGCGATCTACCGGGGCAGCCAGATGGCCAGCCAGCACCCGGACTGGATTCTCAAAGATGGCGCCGGCAACAACCTGTACATACCCTTCGGCTGCTCAGGCGGCAGCTGCCCCCAATTCGCGGGCGACATCTCCAGTGCCGGGTTCCGCCACAACTGGATCGCCGAAGCCAGCGCACGCGTGGCGCGCGGCTACCGAGGCCTGTTCGTCGATGACGTCAACATGGAACAGAGGACCGGCAACGGCCAGGGCCAGCAGGTCGCGCCGGTCGACCGATCCACCGGCCAGCCGATGTCGGCCGCGAGCTGGCGCGCCTACATGGCGGAGTTCATGGCGGAAATCCGTGCCGCCATCCCGCATGCCGAGATCGTCCACAATGCGATCTGGTTCGCCAACGGCGATGCCGGCACGAACGACCCGAGCATACGGCGCGAGATCGAATCGGCCGACTACATCCTGCTCGAGCGCGGCGTCAACGACTCCGGGCTGACCGGTGGCAGCGGGCAGTGGTCGCTGAACGCCCTCCTGTCGTACGTCGACCAGGTTCACTCGGTTGGGCGGGGCATCGTGCTGGACGGCGGCGCCAGCGACCCGGCTGGCATGGAGTACAACCTCGCGAGCTACTTCCTCACCTCAACCGGCAACGACGCCGTCAGCGGCAATGGGCAGACCCCCAACAACTGGTGGGCGGGATGGAGCGTCAACCTCGGCGATGCCGCCGGCCCCAGACGCGCGTTGGGCAACGTGCTGCGGCGAAACTTCACGGCCGGGATGGTGCTCGTGAACCCGCCGGGCGCCGCGACCCAGACAGTCACGCTGGGGGCGCCGATGCAGGACATCAACGGCAACACGGTGACCGCGGTAACGCTGCCGGCAGCCTCCGGTGCGGTGCTGAGAGGCAACGCGCCGTCGCCGGCGATCGCCGGCGAACCGGCGCCTGCGATCCCGACGCAGACGATCGTCGACACGAGCAGCGCCACCCCCGCCCGGGGTTCCGTCCACGCCCCGGCGTCAGGCGCCGCGCCGCGGAGCTCCCATTCAAAGGTGCGCTCCCGCCACCACCGTCGTCGCCGCCACTCCCACCATCATGCGCGGTCGCACAAGCGCGCCCACCAGGCGAGTCGCGCCGGTGCCCGGCCGCGTAGCGCGGGGAAGGTTGCGATCAGCGTTCGCGGGACCGTTCGTCGCGCGACTCGCGGCACGGTCTCCATCCAGGTCGACGAGCGGCGGGCTTCTCGCTGGATAGCGGTCGCGCATCTGACCGTCACCGTTGGCAAACGCGGGCGCTTCGGGCGGCTGCTTGGCCTACCCTCCGCCCTGCGCTACCGGGTGCGTGCGGCGTACCTCGGTTCCTCGGGCTACCAACCGTCGCTGTCGCCCTATCGCTTCGTAGCGCGCGCTCGCTGAGCGGCCCGTCCTGCCCGCTAGGGTCGAGCGTGCGTAATGCGGATCCTGCTCTGCCATCAACCCACCGACGGGGGCGTCGGACGGCATATACGTGACCTGGTCGAAGGCCTGAGCGCGGAAGGCCACGAGGTGATTCTCTGCTCGCCTGAGAGGCCGAGCGGCCTGGCGCAAGGCGTCGATCACGTCCCGCTCGATCTCAGGCGGGCGATCGCCCCGCGTGACGACCTCGCCGCCCTGGCACGGTTCGTCCGCATCGCGCGCAGCGTGCGTCCCGATGTGATCCACGCACACAGCTCCAAGGCCGGCGCAGTCGTGCGGCTGGCCAAGCTGTTCTCGCCGCGGTTGCCAGTCGTGTACACGCCGCACGGCTACGCGTTCGCCGGGTACTTCTCGCGCTCGGCCGAGCGGTCGGCCTATCGCGCCGTCGAGCGCGCCCTCGCACCGCTGGCCAGCCGCGTGGTTTGCGTGTGCGCGGCCGAGGCGCGGCTCGCTCGCTCGGTCGGTCCAGACAGCCGGGTGAGGGTCGTCCACAACGGAATCGATCCGGCCGGCGAGGGAGCCGTGGACGGGCGAGTCGCCGAGCTGTCCGGACGGGGGCCGGTTCTGGGCGCGCTGACGATGCTGCGGCCCGGCAAGGGCCTGCAGACACTGATCGCAGCGCTGCCCGGCGTGCTCGCCGAGCATCCCAGCGCCCAGCTCGCGATCGTCGGCGACGGGCCCGACCTCGGCGAGCTGACCGCACAGGCCCAAGCGGCCGGTGTTCGGCATGCCGTGCACTTCCTCGGACCGAGTGACGACCCGCTCGGCGCGCTGCGCGGGATGGACGTGTTCGTCCATCCATCGTGGGCGGAGTCCTTCCCCTATGTGATCCTCGAGGCCATGTCGCTGGCTCGACCGATCGTCGCCAGCGACGTGGGAGGGATCGGCGAAGCGATCCTCGATGGCGAGAGCGGCCTCCTGACAACGCCGCGCGACGAGCACAGCCTCGCGCGGGCGCTGATTGAGATGCTCGGGAGTCCCCGGCTGGCCGAGCAACTGGGTGATGCGGCCCGCCGGCGAGTGCTTTCAGAGTTCACCACGACGGCGATGATCGCCGGCCTCCTCGGCGTGTATGAGGAAGCACTGCGCGGTCCCGGCTCGCTCGCCACCACGCGCCCCCCGGCAGCGCCTGCGCCGCACCCCGCCGAGCACGATGTCCGCGGCGATCGTTGCTAGCGCCAGCACGTCGCGGCGCGCACCGGACTTTACTTCCGCGCCGCAACCGTCGATGATTCTCCGGTATGGCTGAGCTGGCCGCAAGGGCGTTCGCCCCCGGACGAATGACGCGTCTGGGCAACACGGGACGCCTCGGTGCCTCGATGCTGCTGCTCGTCCTGCTCGGCGTGGGCTTCGCCGACGTGTTCAACAACGCGACGGTCTCGTTTCCGCTCGCGCTGGCGGGCGGGCTGGC
>JAXDGQ010000169.1:0-2948 GCA_034664965.1 Solirubrobacteraceae bacterium
AGGCGCCAACCTGGCAAGCGACAGCAGCGGAGCTGCCGGCGAAGCCTCGGCCAACCCCCTGCTCTCCGGGGCATCGGGGCGGCTGTGGGTCGCCAGGGACGGGCGCGTGCGCCTGGAGCTGCAGGCCGAAAAAGGCGACACGCAGGTGCTCTATGACGGGCGCACCCTGACCGTCTACGACGCATCCTCGAACACGCTCTACCGCTACACACCGCCGGCCGGCCAGCAGGGCGCCGACCCGCAGCCCACGGGCGACAAGCACGAAGTGCCGAGCGTCGCGAAGATCGAAGACGCGATCGCCAAGCTCGATCACGTCAACGTCTCCGGCGCGAAGCCGACCAACGTCGCCGGCCAGCCCGCCTACACGGCGCGCGTCTCGCCGAAGGAAAGCGGCAGCATGATCGGCGGCGCCGAGCTGTCATGGGACGCCAACAACGGTCTGCCGCTGCGCGCCGCGGTGTATTCCTCCACAAGCTCCTCGCCGGTGATCGAACTGACTGCCAGCGAAGTCTCCTACGGCCCCGTCGAGGGATCGGTGTTCGAATTCACCCCTCCCGCCAACGCCAAGGTGCAGGACCTAACGCTGCCGACCGGGCACGCCGGGACAGGCTCCGGTGGCGCGACTGATCCGCACGAAGCGAAGGTCACCGAGCACGGCCAGGGCGTGGCCGGGATCGCGGTCGTGCAAAGCAAGGTCAAGCCCGGCGAAAAGGCCCCACAGCTCCCCGAAGGGCTTCCCAAGGTGAAACTCGGCGCGACGACGGCGACCGAGCTGCCGACGGCCCTGGGAACGCTGCTCAGCTTCGAGCGCTCGGGCGTGCGCTACCTGCTCGCCGGAGCCGTCACCCCTGCGAGCATCGAGGCAGTCGCACGGGGTCTGTAGCCGTGCCTCAGGCGGCCGGCGCCGTCGCCGAGGACGAGGCACAGCCGGTTCGCGCGCGCGGCCTGGTCAAGCGCTACGACGAGGTGCTGGCGGTCGATCACATCGACCTGGACGTGCGGGCCGGCGATGTGTACGGCTTCCTCGGCCCCAACGGCGCCGGAAAGACGACCACCCTGCGCATGGCCCTCGGGCTGATAACGCCCAGCGAGGGGAGCGTCGAGCTGTTCGGGCGCAACCCGCTGCGCGAGGGCGCGCGGGCGCTGCAGGGCGTCGCAGGGTTCGTCGAGGCACCGCGCTTCTACCCGTACCTGAGCGCGCGCAAGAACCTCGAGCTGCTCGCCGCCCTGGACGGCGGCGGCGCGCGCGAGCGCATCGGCGAGGTGCTGGAGATCGTCGAGCTGACACCGCGCGCCGCTCATCGGGTCGGCGGATACTCGCATGGCATGAAGCAGCGCCTGGGCATCGCCGCCGCGCTGTTGCGCCGTCCACGGCTGCTGATCCTCGACGAGCCGGCCACCGGGCTGGACCCGGGAGGGATGCGCGACATGCGGCTGCTGATCCGCCGTTTGGCCAGCGAAGGGATCACCGTGCTGCTGTCCAGCCATCAGCTGCCGGAGGTGCAGGAACTCTGCGATCGCGTCGCCATCGTCGACTCGGGCCGCGTGGTCTACGAGGGTGCGCTCGCCGATCTGCGCCGCCAGGGCGGCGCCGGATATCGCCTGCGCACGACCGACGACACGCTGGCGCTTGCAATCCTCACCGCCCAGGCGGGCATCGAGCGCGGTGCCGGCGGCGAGCACGGGCTCGGCTTCCAGGCCGAGGAGTCGGCGGTCGGCGCATTGACGCTTGCGCTCGCCGGCGCCGGCGTGGGGATCCTCGCGCTCACGCCCGAGCTGGCGACGCTCGAGGATCTGTTCTTCCGGCTCACCGAGGGCAGCGCGGCGGACGCCTCGGCCGACGAGGCGCCGGCGCGAGCCGTCGCGCGCGACGCGGTGCAGGTCGGATGAGCGCCGCCGCCGCGTCGCCGCCGGCCATCGCGGCGCCCGCCGGCGTCGCCTCGACGCTGCGGCGCCCCAGCACGCTGACGATCTGGCGCTGGGAGCTGCGCAAGCTGATCTCGCAGAAGCGCACGTATCTCGGGCTGGCGATCGGCATGGTGTTCCCGCTGCTCTTCGTGATCGCCCAGCACCTGCGCAACCATCACGGCCACGAAGGCGGGAACATCTTCTTCGCGCAGATCACCCAGTCCGGGCTGGCCACGCCGGTGCTCACGCTGCTGTTCGAGGGCGCCTTCTTCCTGCCGCTGGCCGTCGTGCTCGTGGCCGGCGACATCGTCGCCACCGAGGACGGCAACGGCACGCTGAAGACGATCCTCACGCGTTCGGTCGACCGCGGCCAGGTGTTCGCCGCCAAGACGCTCGCCGCGTTCACCTACGCGGCGGTCGTCGTGTTCGTCTCGGCGATCGTTGCGACGATCGCCGGCGTCGCCTCGTGGGGCTTCAACCACGTGACCACCTTCTCCGGCTCGGTCGTTCCGCCCGGCGAAGCGCTGCTGCTCGTGATCGCCGCCAACGCCTGCTACCTGATCCCGATCGCCGCCGTGGTCAGCATCGGCGTGCTGCTCTCGACGGTCACCCACAACAGCGCCGCCGCCGTCGTGGGAACCCTCGCGGTCACGCTCGTGCTCGCGCTGATACCCGTCATCCCCGGCCTGGAGGGCGCCAAGCCCTACCTGCTGACGACCGAGTACAACAGCTGGCAGGGACTCTTGCGCACGCCCACCGACTGGGGCCCGATCCTGCACTCCTTGTGGGTGTGCGCGCTCTACGCCGTGCCCTGCCTTGGCGCCGCCTACCTGGTGTTCCTGCGGCGCGACGTCGCCGGTGGCTGATGGCCTGCGCTCAGCCCTCCGTCGCCTGCTTGGCGCCAGGGAGCTTGATCGAGGCCGCTATCGCTGAGCGTCTGCCTCCGCCCCGCCCCGCCCGGCGCCGGGCAGCAGCGGCGCTCAGCTGACCTGCGCGGGCTGTTCGGCCGAGGACAGCTCGACGTCGCCCATCAGCCGGCG
>JAXDGQ010000170.1:0-17949 GCA_034664965.1 Solirubrobacteraceae bacterium
GAGATCTGCAGGGTACGCGCCCGCGTCGGCGGCACCGTGCAGGGCGTCGGCTTTCGCCCGTTCGTGTACCGGCTCGCGCGGGAGCTGGCGCTGGGCGGTTGGGTGCGCAACGACGAGCGCGGCGTCGAGCTGGAGGTCGAGGGCGCGCGCGATGCCATCGGCGCGTTCCTGACGCGTCTGCGCCAACAGGCGCCGCCGCTGGCGATCGTCGAGGACGTGTCCTGGCAGCCGCTGCAGGCCCGCGGCGAGCGGGGCTTTCAGATCGTCGCGAGCACGGGGGCCCGAGGCGACGCCGACACGCCGGTGGCGAGCGACACGGCGACCTGCGCGGACTGCCTGGCCGAGCTGCGCGACCCGCGCGATCGCCGCTTTCGCTACCCGTTCGTCAACTGCACCAACTGCGGGCCTCGCTTCACGATCGTGCGCGCCGTGCCCTATGACAGGCCGCTGACGACGATGGCCGGCTTTGCGATGTGCCAGGCGTGTCGCGCCGAGTACGAGGACCCGCTGGACCGGCGCTTTCACGCCCAGCCGAACGCCTGCCCGCAGTGCGGGCCCAGCGCGCGGCTGCTGGGCGCAGACGGCGACGCACCGCACCTGATCGTGCGCGAGACGGATGACCGGGCGATGTCCCATCCAGCCGCGCCGCACCCAGCCGCGCCGTGGCCGGCCGCCCCGCCGGTCGCCGCGCCGCGCGTCGCCGACCCCGTGGCCGGTGCCGCGGAGCTGATCGCGGCCGGCGCGATCGTCGCGGTCAAGGGGCTTGGCGGCTACCACCTGGCGTGCCGCGCCGACGAGCGGGCGGCGGTGGCGGCGCTGCGCGCGCGCAAGCGCCGCGAGGATCGGCCGTTCGCGCTGATGGTCGCCGACGTGCAGGCGGCGAGACGGCTGGCGTGCTTCGCGGACGAGGAGATCGAGCTGCTGCGCTCGCCCGCGCGGCCGATCGTGCTCGCGCGGCGGCGCGCGCAGGCCGCGGTCGCCGAGGCTGTGGCGCCGGCCTCGCGCGAGCTCGGCGTGATGCTGGCGTACACGCCGCTTCACCACGTGCTGCTGGCCGACGCGCGCGCGCTGGGAGTCGACGCGCTGGTGATGACGAGCGGCAACGTGGCCGACGAGCCGATCGCCTACGAGGACGACGAGGCGCTCGAGCGGTTGAAGCCGATCGCCGACGCCTTCCTGCTGCACGACCGTCCGGTGCACATGCGCACGGACGACTCGCTGGCGCGGGTCGTGCAGGTCGGCCGGCGCCGTCGCGCGCAGACGCTGCGGCGCTCGCGCGGCCACGTGCCGGAGAGCATCGCGCTGCCGGTCGCGGCGCAGCGCGATCTGCTGGCGTGCGGCGCGGAGCTGAAGAACACCTTCTGCCTGGCGCGCGGCCGGCGGGCATGGGTCGGTCATCACATCGGCGATCTGGGCAACTGGGAGACGCTGCGCTCCTTCCGCGAGGGGATCGCGCACTTCCAGCGGCTGTTCGCGGTGAGTCCGCGGCTGCTCGCGCACGACATGCATCCGGAATACCTGTCGACGTCCTATGCGATGGAGCGCCGGCAGGAGGACGAGGAGCTGGCGCTGCTGGCGGTGCAGCACCACCACGCGCACCTGGCCGCGGTGCTGGCCGAGCACGGCGAGCGCGGCCCGGCCATCGGCGCGATCTACGACGGCGCGGGCTATGGAACGGACGGAACGGTGTGGGGCGGTGAGCTGCTGCTGGGCGACCTGCAGGGCTTCATACGCGCCGGGCACCTGCGCCCGGTGCGCATGCCGGGCGGCGACAGCGCCGCGCGCGAGCCGTGGCGGATGGCCTGCGAGTGGATCGCTGAGACTACGGGCGACCCGCTGCCTCCGGTGCCGCCGGCGCTGTTGGGCAGCGTGGACGCCAAGCGCTGGGCGGCGGTGGCGCGGATCGGCAGCGAGGGCGTGGCCTCGCCGGTGACGACGAGCGTGGGGCGCCTGTGCGACGCGGTGGCGGGCCTGTGCGGAGCGGGTGAGCGCGTGTCCTACGAGGGCCAGGCGGCGATCGAGCTGGAGGCGCTGGCCGACGCGCACGAGCGCGGTCGCTACGCGATGCCCTTTGAGAACGGCCAGCTCGACGCCCGCCCGACGATCGCGGCGGTGGCGGCGGAGGTCGCGGCGGGCACGGCGCGCGAGACGGTCTCGGCGCGCTTTCACAACACTCTGGCGGCGGCCACGGCCGGCGCCTGCGTGCAGATCGCGCGCGCGCACGGCGTGTCGCTGGTCGTGCTCGGCGGCGGCGTCTTTCAGAACCGCCTGCTGCTCGAGGGCGTGGCCGCGCGCGTGGAGTCGGCGGGGCTGCGCGCGCTGGTGCCCGAGCGCCTGCCGCCCAACGACGGCGCGATCTCCTTCGGCCAGGCGGCGATCGCGGCGGCTAGTCCTTGGGCAGCGCCTTGAACAGCCGCGCGACGACGCCGGCCGCCGGCTTGGCCCTGGCGTCGTAGGTGAACAGGCCCTTCTGGTTGATGCCTTCGATGAGGCGCAGGGAGGGCAGCTTGGCGTGGATCGAGCCGCCCTGGAATTCGGGCACGAGCGGGTAGTCGCGCAGTCCCCACACGAGCATGCCGCTGAGCTTGGAATCGGCGGCGTAGACGGCGATGTGGCGGGCGAGCAGGCTGGACTGGAAGGAGTAGCTGCCGGGGGAGCCGGGGGGGTTGAGCGTGTTGGATTCGGCGCCGAACTCGCTGATCAGCAGCACCTTGTGAGCAAACGTCCGCTCCTGCGCCCGCAGGCGCGCGCGCATGGCCGCGCGCTGCTGGGAGTCGGAGAGCTGCGGCGCGTCATACCAGCCGGTGTAGTCGGTCTCGGCGATTGCGTCGACGCCGCGGTAGAGCTTGCCGGCGCGCACGGGGGGGTGATCGCCCCAGACGTCGACGGCGACCATGCGGCCGGGGTCGTGCTGGTGCAGCCACCCGGTGAGCGCCTGCACGTAGCCGACCTCGGCGGCGTTGCGGCCGTTGTCGGCGACCTCGTTGACGAGGTTCCAGGCGATGATCGACGGGTGCAGCTGGGCGGCCAGGACGGCGGTGCGCGCCTGCTGTTCGGCTTCGCGCCGCAGCGTGGGCGTGTTCGAGAACCAGTTGCTGGCGCCTTCGACCGGACCGACGCCCTGCCAGACGAGGATGCCGGCGGCGTCGAGGCGTTGCAGCAGGGCGGGGTCGAGGGGGTGCTGCGAGCGAACGGCGTTGGCGCCGATCGCCTCGAGCTCTGACACCAGGGTGTCCTGGTCGCCGGGCGTCAGCGCGTCGCCGTGCCCGCGCGCGTCGGCCTGGATGGAGGCGCCGTGCAGCTTCAGGCGGCGGCCGTTGAGCGCCATGCGCCCTTCGCGCCAGGTCAGCTGGCGCAGCCCGACGCGCGCGGCGTAGGCGCTCTCCTGGCCGACGGACAGCGACAGCGTGTACAGGCTGGGATGGCTGGGCGACCACAGCGCGGGGTTGGCTACGGCGACGCTGGTGGTGAAGGCGGCGGTCTGCCCCTGCGCGACGGTCCGGCCGGGAAACTGGATGGCGATGCTCTGCGCGCCGTTGGTCAGCGTCCCCTGGGGCGCGATGATGCGGTCGGGGCCGTTGTTGGACACGTTGACGCCCAGGCGGACGGTTGCGAGCGGGGATTCGGGCGAGTCGGGCGCCAGGACGGTCTGGATGCTCGGTTCTGACAGCTCGCTCTGGCCGATCGGGCGCGCGCTGACGGCGCCGTCGAGCCCGCCCCAGTTGAACCACGTGCGGTGAAAGCCCTGCCTGCTCTGCGCACCTGGGTCGCGCCAGTCGACGCGCACGACGAGCGTGTGCGCGCCGGCGGCGAGTGCGGCGCGGCCTTCGAAGGGCAGGTAGGAGCCGCGGTGGGAGACGATCGCCCGGCCGTCGAGGAAGGCGGTGGCCTTGAAGTTGGCCGAGCTGAAGCCGAAGGCATACTGACCGGCGCCCGGGGCCTGGAAGCTCGTGCGATACCAGGCGACGGAGCCTTCGTAGTTGCGCTGACCGGCGGCGCCTTTGATGTGGATGGGGTCGACGACGTTGGGCACGCTGACGGCGCGCCCGGAGAACGAGCCGCGCTGCCAGCCGCGCGCGAGCCCGCGGTCGGCGGGGTCCAGCGCGAGCGTCCAGCGCGTGAGCGCGACGCGCCCGGAAGGGCCTTCGGTGGCGGGTGCGGCGCTGGGCGGAGCCTGGGCGGAGGCGGCGCCGGCGGCGAGCGCGACGCAGACCACCAGGGCGGCGAGCGCCGCCTTGTGCAAGAAGCGGGCCATGGCTATGCCTTCAACAATGAGGCGCCGCGTTCGGAGCGGCGGTCGCTCACGCGCTCTGCTGCGATCGGGCTCGCCTCGCCGGTCTCGCCGGCCGCGAGCAGCCGGGCGAGCAGCACGCGCGCGCCGGCCTTGGACAGCGGCTCGTTGAGGTTGCCGCACTTGGGCGACTGCACGCAGGAGGGGCACCCGCTTTCGCAGGGGCACTCCGAGACGAGGGCGTGAGCGTCGCGGCACAGCTCTGCAAAGCGCGAGTAGGCCGTCCGCGCGATGCCGATACCGCCGGGGTGCCCGTCATAGACGAAGATGGTCGGCGTGCCGGTCTGCGGGTGGTAGTTGGTGGAGAGCCCGCCGATGTCCCAGCGGTCGCACATGGCGATCAGCGGCAGCACGGCGATCTGCGCGTGCTCGGTGGCGTGCAGCGCGCCGAGCAGCACCTCGAGCGGGATCTCCTCTTGCAGCTGACCGGAGTCGAGCTCGAACCACAGCGCCTGCGTCGGGAAGCTGGTCGCAGGAAGGTCCAGCGGCACGAGCTCGCGGAAGGAGTGGTCGGAGACGCTCTTGCGCTGGTAGGCGAGGACGGTGTCGGTGACGCTGACCTCGCCGAAGGAGAGCGTCACGCCGAGCGTCTGGCGGCGGTCGAGCAGGCGCACGATGTCGGTGTCGGTGGCGCGCTTGGGTTGGGTGTACCAGTCGCCGGAGAAGGCAGCGACCAGCGCGCGGCGGCGATCGAGGTCGAGCTCTGCCACCTCATATGCCTTGCCCAGGTGCAGGTAGACGGCGCCCTCGTGCACGGTGGAGTGCGCGCGCGCGGCCTCCGTGGAGCCGAGCAGCTCGCCGGTGCCGACGTCGACGATGTCGTAGCGCTCGGGCGAGGCGGATCGCAGCGACACGTCGCCGGCGGGATAGGAGCCGTGCCGGCGCGGGACGTAGCTGCCCGATTCAGAGCCCTGCTTGGTCTCGTCTCTTTTATTTATGGGGTCGGCGTGCGCGCTGGCGTCACGCGGCCTGCGCCGAAGCTCGCCGGCGCTGAGCAGGATCTCCGCGTGGGCCTCCCAGCGCGGCCCGAGGAACTCGGCGTCGTCGCGTGAGAGCGGGCCCTCGTGCGCCGAGCAGAGCAGGTGCTGGCGGAAGATCAGCGGGCTCTCGTGGTCGAGGATGGCGGCCTCGACGGGGCGCTGCAGGAAGTCTTCGGGGTGACGGCAGAAGAACTGGTCCAGCGCGTCCTCGCCGGCGATGTACACGGCCAGGCCGCGTCCGCGGCGCTCGATGGTCGAGCGCCCTGCGCGCCCCCACATCTGGCGCAGCGAGGCGACTGTCCCGGGAAAGGTGACGACCACGGCGGCGTCGAGCGCGCCGATGTCGATGCCGAGCTCCAGCGCGTCGGTGGTGATGACCGCGCGCAGCTCGCCGCGCATCAGGCGCCCCTCCAGCTCGCGGCGCTGCTGGGAGGTGTAGCCGGCGCGGTAGGGGACGACCAGCTCGGCGAGCTCGGGATGCGTCTCGGAGAGGTCGTCTTTGACCAGGCGGCTGAGCAGCTCGACGGCCTTGCGCGACTTGATGAAGCAGATCGTGCGCGCGCCCTCGCGGACGAGGCGGGCGAGCAGCTCGGCGGCCTCGCCGAGGGCGGAGCGGCGCGCGCCGGCGGCTTCGTCGGTGAGCGGCGGGTTCCACACGGCGATGCGCCGCTCGGGGGCGGGGGAGCCGTCGTCGTCGATCAGGGCGATGTCCTGCAGACCGGTGAGCCGCTGTGCGAGCTCGATCGGGTTGGCGATCGTGGCGGAGGTGAGCAAGAAGCGCGGCTCGGTGCCGTAGGCGGCGGCGATGCGACGCAGGCGGCGCAGGACGTTGGCGACGTGCGAGCCGAAAACCCCGCGGTAGACGTGCGCCTCGTCGATGACGACGACCGCGAGGTTGGCGAACAGGTCGTGCCAGGCGCCGTGGTTGGGGAGGATGCCGACGTGCAGCATGTCGGGGTTGGTGAGCACGACGTTGGCGTTCTTGCGGATCTCCGCGCGCGCCTCGCGCGGCGTGTCGCCGTCGTAAATCGCCGGGCGCACGCGCTTTGGCAGCCCGAAGCCGGCGAGCGCGCGCGCCTGGTCCTGGGCCAGCGCCTTGGTCGGATACAGATACAGCGCCCGCGCGCGCGCCTGCTGGCAGAGGATGTGCAGCGTGGGCAGGTTGAAGCACATGGACTTGCCCGAGGCGGTGCCGGTGGTGACGATCGTCGGGCCGTCGGCGGCGGCGTACACGGCGTCGGCCTGGTGGGAGTAGAGCCGCTCGACGCCCATGCGCTGCAAGGCGCCGAGTACGTCGGGGTGCAGCTCGCGCGGCGGATCGACGAGCTTGGGCCGGCCGGGCCCTTCGTGGGCCTCGCGCACGAGCCGCCCGTCGGCGCGCCCGGCGTCGAGCAGCGCGCTCCACGGCTCGGTCTGGCGGTCTTTGGCCATGGGTTGCGATAGTAGAGGCGATGGCCCCCGCCGAGGCGAGCGCGCGAGACGATGCGAGCAACGACCGGGCGAAAGCGCGGACGTTTCACCACTCGGCGTTCACCGCCGAGCGGATCGCGGCTGAGCGCGCACAGCGCGGGCTGACCGTCTCGGTGTGCCTGCCCGCTCGCGAATGCGCGGGCACCGTGGCAGAGATCGTCGCCGCGCTGAGCGCCATGCGGGAGGGAGGCGTGCTCGATCGGATCATCGTCGTGGACGCTGCCTCGCCAGACGGCACCGCCGAGCTGGCGGCGCGCGCCGGCGCCGAGGTGTGGCAGGAGGCCGAGCTGCTGCCGTCCTTTGGGGCGGTGCTGGGCAAGGGCGACGCGATGTGGCGCGCGCTGTCGCGGCTGGACAGCGACGTCGTCTGCTTCATGGACGCCGACAGCGAGCGCTTCTCGGCGCACTTCGCGACCGGCCTGATCGGCCCGCTCGTGTGCGAGCCGGACGTGTCGTTCGTCAAGGCCTTCTACCGCCGGCCATTGGGCGAGGGCCGCACGCAGCCGGGCGCGGCGGGCCGCGGCGCGCCGCCGGCCGCAGGAAGTGCCGGCGCCGCGCAGGCGGCCGTGCAGATCTCGCCGGCGGACCCGACCGAGGGCGGCGGCGGCCGCGTCAACCACCTGATGGCGCGTCCGGCGCTGGCGCTGTTCTACCCGCAGCTCGCGCAGATCCGCCAGCCACTGGCCGGGGAGGCGGCGGCGCGCAGGGATCTGCTGGAGCGCCTGCCGTTCGCGACCGGTTACGGCGTGGAGATCGCCATGCTGATCGACGCGTGGCGCACGGTCGGCGTGGAGGGTATCGCCCAGGTCGACCTCGACGAGCACCACAACCGCCACCAGCCGCTTTCTGCGCTGTCGCCGATGGCGCTGACGGTGCTGGCGACGATCGCGCAGCGCCTGGAGCAGGACGGGCGCCTGGCGCCAGATGGCGCGACGGCGGACTTCGCTCCACCCGAGCGCCCGCCGCTGTCGAGCCTGGCAGAGCTTGCGCCGCGGAGCCAAGCGTGAACGGCGCCGAGCGGGCGCGCTGCCTGTATGTCGACCTCGACGGCACGCTGCTCGGTCGCGGCGCGTCGCTACTGCACGACGGCGAGGGAAAGGTCTCGATCGACGGCGTACGCGCGGTGCAGGCGTGCCTGCGCGCGGACGTGGAGGTCGTGTTGATCTCGGGGCGGCGGCGAGCGCAGGTCCACGAGGATGCGCGTCTGCTCGGCCAGGCGTCGTTCATCTACGAGGCAGGGGCGTGCGTGGTGCTTGACGGCGAGGAGCACTGGTTGACCGGAGACCTGCTGCCGGGCGAGCTGACGATCGCCGAGCAGATCGAGCGCTCGGGCGCCCCCCAGCTGCTGCTCGAGCACTACGCCGGCCGCCTGGAGTACCACGAGCCGTGGCACGTGCAACGCGAGGTCTCGCACCTGTTTCGCGGGCTGGTGGACGCGCTGGAGGCCGACGCCCTGCTGGCCGAGCGCGGTCACGCCAACCTGCGCCTCGTGGACAACGGCGTCGTCAACCGGCGCTCGCCGGCGCTGGCCGAGCTGCCGCACGTGCGCGGTTACCACCTGCTGCCGATCAGCGCGTCCAAGGCGGCGGCGGTCGCGTTCCACAGCCGCGCGCGCGGATACTCGCGCGCGCAGACCTTCGCGGTGGGCGACTCGCGCGAGGATCTGGCGTGCGCCGAGCACGTGCAGACGTTCTGGCTGGTGGCAAATGCCGTGCAGCGCGATCCCTCGATCTCGGCTGCGGCGGCCGCCCACGACAACGTCCGCGTGGCCCGTGCGGCCCACGGCGCGGGCGTCTATGAGGCTGTCGTGAGCACGCTCATCGATCCCTGACGGTCGTATGTCCCTTCGACGACGGTGCTGCGGCCCGTTCGACGACGGGCGGGGATCCTCACTGGATGATGCCTGCGCGCTTCTCCTCCTCGTAGAGGCGCTCGACGACGAACTCCTTCAGCAGCGTCTGGTAGCCGGTGTTGTGCAGCGCCGCGAGCGCCTTCAGCCGCTCGAGCGTGAACTGGTCGAAGCGGATGGCGATCGGGGTGGTGCGGCCGGGGCGAATGGCGTCCTGCATGGTGAGGATCTTCTCGCGCCTGGCCTGCTGCTCGAGAAACTGATCCGGATCGAGCGACAGTCCTTTTGTGGGGTCGACTTCGTCGTGGCCTGCCGTCATGTGATGTGAGCCTCCAAGCGGGGTTTGTATGTTCTGCGCACAGACTTGGTGCGCCATGGTATTTACGCAGATGGGTTCTGAGCGTTCATGAAAGGCCAACGTGCGCCATGGTATTTACGGTTGCATATACCTTTGCTATCGCTCTGTGTAAAAGCAAAACCAAACCTCCACGCCGTCGAGCGCCGCAGCCCGACGCGCTTGCAATTTTGCCGGGAGAGTGAGCGTCAGCCGGCGAGCCGCCGCCACACGCGACGCCAGAATCCGGGCTGCGGGCGCCGGCGCCAGCGCGCGGGCGGCGGGACGGTGGCGCGGACGAGCGCGACCCAGTCGTCGAGCGGCAGGTCGCCGGCGATCAGGCGCGCGAGCGCGCCTGTGACGGGCGCGCCGACCCCTGCTCGCGCGTGCGCTCGGGCGTGCAGGGGGCCGGACTCCAACGCCTCGACGGCCTGGCCGACGCGCGCCGGTATCTCGGCGGCGGGCACGCCGGCGGCCAGCAGCTCTCCGGCGCGGCGGTTTCGGCTCTCGCGCGCGAGCGCTGTGGCGACGAGATCGCCGGCGCCGGCGAGTCCGATCATCGACTCTGGGCGGGCGCCTAGACCCTCGGCGTAGCGCCAGACCTCGGCGAAGATGTGCCCGGCGGCGGCGCCGGCGGCGTTCAGCCCTTGAGCCTCGGTCGCGCCGGCGGCCAGCGCGGCTGCGTTCTTGGCGGCGCCTGCGAGCTCGACGCCGATCGGGTCGTTGGACTGCTCGCAGACGACCCCTGCGCGCGTGAAGACCTGGGCGAGCGCGCGCGTTAGCTCCTCGTCGCTCGACGCTGCGACGAGGCCGGCGCCGTGGTGGACCATCTCCCGCGCGTGTGCTGGGCCGCCGACGCACGCGACGCGCCCGGCGCCGAACGTCGCGCTGAGCACGGTGGTAGGCGGCAGGCCGTCGGGCGGGACGAGCCCCTTGGCGACCGAGACGACGGCCGCGCGCCGGCCGAGGCCGCCGGAGGAGAGCGTCGCGATCACGTCGGCGAGACCGTGCGAGGGCACTGCCAGAAAGACAAAGTCGGCGCGCTCGACGCCCGCCGCGGCGGGTTCGATACGCAGCTGCGCGGGGAGCTCGACGCCGGGAAGGTAGGCGCTGTTCTGGCGCTCGGAGTCCAGCGTCACCGCCTGCTCGGCCGTGCGTGCCTGCAACGTCGTGCGCAGGCCGCCGCGCGCGAGCAGGACGGCGAGTGCGGTCCCGAACGAGCCGGCTCCGATCACCGTCGCCCGTCTGGCCCCCGGCGTCGGCAGCGAGCGCGCGCGTGACGCGCGGGTGGCCGGGCTCGCAGTAGGCTCGGGCTCGGTCATCTGATGAGCGAGACTAGCGATCCCCACGAGCATGCTCCGCAGTGGCGCAACTGGGCCGGCGACCAGTCCTGCAGGCCCGCGATGTTCGAGCAGCCGGGCTCGATCGAAGAGCTCTCGGCGGCGATCGCGCGCGCCGCGGACTCAGACCTGCGCGTGCGGGCGGTGGGCGCTGGGCACTCGTTCAGCGACGTCGCGTGCAGCGACGGCGCGCTGGTGGGTCTCGATCGCCTGTCGAGTGTGCTCGACGTCGATACATCCGGCGGCCTCGTGCGCGCGCAGGCGGGCATCACGATCCGCGACCTGAGCCGGCGCATGGACGCGCATGGCCTGGCGATGGAGAACCTCGGCGACATCGACGTGCAGAGCATCGCCGGGGCGATATCCACGGCCACGCACGGGACTGGCGCGCGGCTTCGGAACATCTCCGCGCAGTTGGTCGAGCTGACGCTCGTGCTTGCCGACGGCTCCACGCTGGTCTGCTCGCCCGAGCGCGATCCGGACGTGTTTCGCGCGGCGCGTGTAGGTCTCGGCGCGCTGGGGGTGATCGCCGAGGTGACGCTGAGCTGTGTGCCCGCGTTCACGCTGCGCGGCATCGACGAGCCGGCGCCGCTCGCGCAGACGCTGGAGCGCTTCGAGGAGCTGGCGCTCGGCAACGACCACTTCGAGTTCTTCGTGTTCCCGTATGCCGAGGTTGCGCTGACGCGCACGAACAACCGCACCGACGAGTCGCCGCAGCCGCGCAGCCGACTGGCGGCCTACACGAACGACGTGCTCCTCACCAACCACGCCTTCGGGCTGTTCTGCCGCACCGGGCGCCTTCTGCCCGGCGCGATCCCGCAGATCAATCGTCTGGTCACGCGCATGGCCGGGCGCAGCGAACGCGTCGACCGCTCGGCGGCGATCTTCGCCAGCCCGCGCCTGGTGCGCTTTACCGAGATGGAGTACGCGCTGCCGCGCGAGCACACGCCGC
The DNA here is from genome assembly GCA_034664965.1 of Solirubrobacteraceae bacterium. GTDB lineage: Bacteria > Actinomycetota > Thermoleophilia > Solirubrobacterales > Solirubrobacteraceae > Palsa-744. Next base: position 11,217 of record JAXDGQ010000170.1, read on the forward strand.
AAGCCGTGCGGAGCGTGCTGGAGATGATCGAGCAGGAAGGACTTGCCGTGCCGTTTCCGATCGAGGCGCGCACGGTGGCGGGCGACGACGCCTTTCTCAGCACCGCTGCGGGCCGCGACAGCGGCTACGTCGCAGTGCACATGTTCGAGGGGATGCAGTGGCAGCCCTACTTCCGCGCCGTCGAGGCGATCATGGACGAGCTGGGGGGGCGCCCGCACTGGGGCAAGCGCCACTTCCAGACGGCAGCGACATTGCGCTCGCGTTATCCGGATTGGCATCGCTTTGAGGCGGTCCGCGGGCGCCTGGACCCGAACGGTCGCTTCGCCAACGAGTGGACCGACCGCGTGCTCGGGCCGGTCGTCGAGGGCTCCGCCGGTGGCTGAGGCCGCCTATACGCGCCTGGAGCGCGCGACGTCGGGCCTGCAGGCTCCGTTCGCGCTCGTCGACCTCGACGCCATGGACGCCAATGCCGATGACCTTGAACGGCGGGCGGGCGCCACGCCGATTCGCCTCGCCAGCAAGTCGCTGCGCTGCCGCGCCCTGCAGGAGCAGGTTCTCGCGCGCCCCGGCTTTGCAGGGACACTCGCGTTCACGCTGCCGGAGGCGCTGTGGCTGGCCTCGCACGGCCACGAGGACATCGTCGTGGCCTACCCGACGACCGACGCGCCCGCGCTGCGGGCGCTGGGCGAGGGGACGGGCGCCGGCAAGCGGATCACGGTGATGGTCGACAGCGCCGAGCAGCTCGAGCCGCTGCAGCAGGCGATCGGCCCCTGCGGCCCGGCAGCGGTGCGCGTGTGCATCGACGTCGATGCCGGCTGGCGGACGCTCGGCGGGCGCGCGCTCATCGGCGTCAAGCGTTCGCCGACGCACACGCCCGAGCAGGCCGCCGACGTGGCCCGTGCGATCGTCGCGCGCGAAGGCCTGGCCCTGGTGGGAGTGATGATGTACGAGGCGCAGATCGCCGGCCTCGGCGACAGGCCGCCGGGCCGCCCGCTGCGGGCTCGCGCGATCGGCGTCGTGCAGGCGCGGTCCGCGCGCGAGCTGGCGACGCGGCGGGCAGCCGTCGTGCAGGCCGTGGCGCAGGTTCTGCAGAGCGCCGGCCGGCCGCCGCTGGAGCTGGTCAACGGCGGCGGCACGGTCAGCCTCCAGCGCACCTCTGCGGAGGCCGCGGTGACGGAGCTGACGGCCGGGTCGGGGCTGTATGGGCCCACGCTGTTCGACGCCTACAGCGCCTTCACTCCACGGCCGGCGGCGATGTTCGCCCTGCCCGTCGTCAGGCGTCCCGGCCGCGGAGTCGTGACGGCGCTCGGCGGCGGATATCTGGCGTCCGGGCCTGCTGACGCCGCGCGCCTGCCCCAGCCCCATCTGCCGTCCGGATTGCGACTGGACGGCCAGGAGGGCGCCGGGGAGGTGCAGACGCCGCTGATCGGGAAGGCGGCCGACGCGCTGGCGATCGGCGACCGGGTGTACATGCGCCACGCCAAGGCAGGCGAGCTTTGCGAGCGCTTCTCGAGCCTGCACCTGCTGCGGGGCGAGGAGATCGTCGGCGAGGTGCCGACCTACCGCGGCGAGGGCGGGTGCTTTTTGTGAGCGGTCAAGGCCGGCCGGCCGGCGACGCCTCGCTCGACGCCGTCCTGCGCGAGGTAGTGGAGACGCTCGCACCGATCGACCGCACTCCCTGCTCGCGTGGCGAGCGCGAGGCCGCAGAGTTGCTCGCCGATCGGCTGCGTGCCGTGCCCGGGGTCGAGGTGGCGCTCGAGGACGAGGACTCGTGGGGCACGTTCCCGCCTACCGCCACCGGACTAGGCCTGTTGGGAATCGCCGGCGCGACGCTCGTCCTGCGCGGCCGGCGCGCGACCGGCGCCCTGGTCGCGTCGGCGGCCTTCGCCGGGATCGTCGACGAGGCGCAGAACGGCCCGCGGATCCTACGCCGCCTGGTGCGCCGCCGCCGGCGCACTGTCAACCAGATCGCGCGCATCGGCCAGCACGCAGCCAGAGCGGACGCGGCCGCCGGGCGCGGTGATGGCACGCGCGCCGGCGCCGGGCCCGAGGGCCGGGCGCCGAGCACCCTGGTGGTGCTCGCGCATCACGACGCTCCGCAGTCGGGGCTGCTGTTCGACCAGACGCTGCAGCGACGGCTGTACGAACGCGCGCCACAGGTGCTCGAACGGTTCAAGACGCCGCTACCTCAATGGTGGATCGGCCTCGGCGGAGGCCTGGCGACGGTCACGGCGGCGCTCACCGCGCGGCGCGGATTCGCGCGCGCGGGCCTCGTCATCGGGCTGCTCGGCACGGCGGCGGTGGCAGACATCTGGCGCAACGACACCGTCCCGGGCGCCAACGACAACCTGTCGGGAGTCGCCGCGCTGGTCGGTTTGGCGCACCTGCTGGCGCAGGAGCCCATCCCGGGTTTGCGCGTGCTGCTCGTCTCGTGCGGCGCGGAGGAGACGCTGCAGGACGGCATTCGCGCGTTCGTCGCGCGCCATCGAGGGGAGCTCGCGCCGGGTGAGACGGCGTTCGTCAACCTCGACACCGTCGGCTCGCCGCACCTGGTGATGCTCGAGGCCGAGGGGCCGGTGTGGATGGAGAGCTACGCCGGACCGTGGCTGCGCGACCTGCTCGCCACGCACGCCGAGCGGCTCGGCGTCACGCTGCATCGCGGATATCGCGCGCGAGCGTCGACCGACAGCGTGATCCCCAGTCGCGCCGGCTACCCGATCGCCACGCTCGTGTCGATGACCGACTGGCGAAGCCCCGCCAACTACCACCTCCCGAGCGACGTCCCGGAGAACCTCGACTACGAGACCGTCGCCGACGCCACGCGCCTGGTGCTAGACGTGGCGCGCGCGCTCCCCCGGATGTCGGCTGAGGCTGTGCGATCGTGATCGCCGATGCCCGAGGGCGACACGATCCACCAGGCGGCGCGGCGAATCCGCGCGGTGCTCGAAGACCGGGTGCCCGAGCAGATTCTCACGCCGCACCCGCGCCATCAGGCCGATCGCTGGCCTGAGCGCCTTGCCGGCAGGGCTGTGCGCTCGGTGGACGCGCACGGCAAGCACATGTTCCTGCGCTTCGAGGGCGATCTGACGCTGCACTCGCATCTGCGCATGACCGGCGCGTGGGGCGTTCATCGCGAGGGCGCGCGCTGGAAGCGCGCGCGGAGGCGTGCGTGGCTGGTGCTGCGCTCGGGTGAGTGGGACGTCGTTCAGTTCGACGGCCCGGTGCTCGAGCTGATGCGCGAGTCGCGCACGCGCTTCGATCGCCGGTTGGCAGCGCTCGGACAGGACGTGATCGGCGCGAGCTTCGACGCCGAGAGCTTTCTGCGGCGCCTGCGCGCCGCCGACACCGCGCGGGCGATCGGCGACGCGCTGCTCGACCAGCGGATCGTCGCCGGCATCGGCAACGTGTGGAAGTCCGAGGCGTGCTTCGCCGCGGCGATCAATCCCTGGCGCCCGCTCGGGCGCGTGGGCGACGAGGAGGCCCTCGCGGTCGTGCAGTTCGCACGCGAGCAGATGCGCGTTTCGGCCGACGGCGACGGCTTCAGCTCGCGCCCGCGCGCCGTCTACAGGCGTGCGGCAATGCCGTGTGAGCGCTGCGGCACGGCGATCCGCCAGCACGGGCAGGGTGACGACAACCGCCTCACCTTCTGGTGCCCGGGCTGCCAGCGCTGACGCGCGCTGGTCGGCCTCACACCAGACCGGCCAGCCGGCGGCCGGCGGTGCGCAGCGAACGCGTGCCGGTGGCCTGGACGATCGCCTGCAGGTCAAGGACGCGGGCGTCGAAGGAGTCCAGGCCGTCGTGCGCCGTGACCGCGTAAGCCGGAACGCCCGACTGGCGCGCGCGCGTGGCGATCTCAAACGCGACGCTGCCCGTCAGCGTGTCCTCCTGCAGGCGGTATTCGCAGACGATCAGCGCGCGAGCGCTGCGCATGCGCGCGTCGAAGTTGAGCGCGCCCAGCAGCTCGCCCACGCCGCTCGCAGGACCTGTGGCCCGCGCCGGCGCCTCGATCGGGCAGAGGTCGACCTGCCAGCCGCCGTCGGCGAGCCCGCGCGCGACGGCCGTGGCCACGCGCTGTGCGCTCAGTTGCTCGCCGAACGCGCGCGAGGCGACGAGCAGTGTTCGGGGGAGCATGATCGGGCATCCTTCCAGCAATGAATGCGAAGAAGGCCGAGGCCGCCACCGTCGACGTCTGCGGCCACGAGCTGCGCGTGAGCAATCCCGGCAAGCTGTTCTTCCCCGAGCGCCAGCTGACCAAGCTCGATCTCGTCAACTACTACGTCCAATGCGAGGACGCGGTCGTGCGCGGCCTGCGCGATCGGCCGACGGTGATGAAGCGCTGGGTCGACGGCGTGCAGGGCAAGCCGTTCTTTCAGAAGCGGGTGCCTGACAGCGCGCCCGAGTGGCTGCAGACGGCGACCGTCACGTTCCCCAGTGGACGCCATGCGCGCGAGCTCGTGCCAAACGACGCCGCGCATCTGGTGTGGGGAGTGAATCTCGGCGTGATCGACTGGAACCCGTGGCCGGTGCGCCGCGCCGATCTCGACCATCCCGACGAGCTGCGCGTCGATCTGGATCCCTGCCCGGACGTCGCCTTCTCGGAGGTGCGCGAGGTCGCGCTGGGCGTGCGCGAGGTGCTCGATGAGCATGGGCTGCTGGGCTTCCCCAAGACGTCCGGCTCGCGCGGCATCCATGTGTACGTGCGTCTGGAGGCAGACCACGACTTCCTGCAGGTGCGCACCGCGGCACTCGCACTCGCGCGCGAGGTCGAGCGGCGCATGCCCGGGCGCGCGACCAGCCGCTGGTGGAAGGAGGAACGCGAGGGCGTGTTCATCGACTACAACCAGAACGCGCGCGACCGCACGGTCGCATCGGCCTACTCCGTCCGCGCGGTTCCCGACGCGCGCGTGTCGTGCCCTCTGGAGTGGGAGGAGGTCGCCGACGTCGAGCCGGCCGAGCTCAACCTGCTGACCGTGCCGGAGCGCCTGCGCGAGCGCGGCGACCCGTCGGCGGGGATCGACGACAGTCCCGGCAGGCTGGACTCGCTGCTCGAGCTCGCCGCGCGCGACGAGCGCGAGGGCCTCGGCGACGCGCCCTGGCCGCCGCACTTCGCCAAGCAGAAGGGCGAGCCCAAGCGCGTGCAGCCCAGCCGTGCGCGCAAGCCGGAGGGCAAGGGGTCGTGACGCTGCCGATCCAGCCGCCCGTCAAGCCGCAGCTCGCGCTGTCGCGCAAGGAGCTGCCGACAGGCGAGCAGTATGTCTACGAGGTCAAGCTCGACGGCTTTCGCTGCCTGGCGTTCGTCGATGGCGAGGAGATCTTCCTGCAGTCGCGAAACGGCAAGACGCTCGGGCGCTACTTCCCCGAGCTGGCGCTTCCGGCGGGGCGCTACGTGCTCGACGGCGAGATCGTCGTTCGCGACGGCGACGGGCGCGAGGACTTCGACGCGCTCGGCCAGCGCATCCACCCGGCCGTCTCGCGCATCGAACGCCTCGCCGCCGAGACGCCCGCCGTGTTCGTCGCGTTCGACCTGCTGGCGCAGGATGACGCCTCGCTGCTGCAGCTGCCGTTCGCCGAGCGCCGCGCCGCCCTGGAGCGGTTGCTGGCCGGCAAGGAGTTCGCCGGGGCTCCGGTCGAGCTGATGCAGATGGAGCAGAGCGCCGACGGTGCGCGGCGATGGCTGCAGAGCGCCGAGGGCGCCATCGCCAAGGACCGCACGGCCCCCTACCTGCCCGGCGAGCGCAAGGGGATGGCCAAGGTCAAGCGCGTGCGCACCATCGACGCCGTCGTCGTCGGCTGGCGACCGGGCAAGCAGGAGGGCACAGTGGGGGCGCTGATCCTCGGCCTGTACGACGAGGACGGCGAGCTGCGCGTCGTCGGTCACTGCTCCGGGCTGTCCGCAGCCGAGAAGCGGCGCCTGCCCGGCTTCCTCGCCGAGCATGAGTCAGGCGAGCGCGGCTCGGCCGACCCCAGCCGCTGGAGCGCCGGCAAGGACCTGCAGTGGATCGGGCTGCGCCCCGAGCTCGTCGTCGAGATCGACTTCGACCATGTTTCCGCCGGGCGCATCCGCCACGGAGCCAAGCTGCGGCGCTGGCGCGAGGACAAGAATCCGCGCGAGTGCACCTACGATCAGCTGTACTGCTGACACGCTGGCCGCCGCCAGGCGTGGTCTAGGATCATTGCCATGAGCAGCGACAGCGCGACCGTCGCCGAGGAGGAGTATCTGCAGAGCCTGTTCTGGCTGCAGGAGGCCGGCCTGCCGATGACCGGCGCAAACGTCGCGCGCGCTATGCAGCTTTCGCCGCCGACCGTGCACGAGATGGTCGGGCGGCTCGAGCGCGACGGCTACATCACACGCGACAAGGACCGTGCGATCGCCTTCACGCCATCCGGAGCCGCGCACGCCGAGGAGATCGTCCGCCGCCACCGCCTGATCGAGCGCTTTCTCACCGACGTGCTGGGCGTGCCGTGGGACGAGGTGCACGAGGAGGCCGAGCGCCTCGAGCACGCCATGTCGCCGGTGCTCGAGGAGCGCATGCTCGCGGCCATCGGCGACGCCAAGACCTGCCCGCACGGCCACCCGATCGTCGCCGGGGCGCGGCTCGGCGGCGTCCCGCTCGCCGACGTCGCGGTCGGTGCCGACTTGCGCATCCTGCGCTTTGAGAATGAGGCCGAGGACCTGCTGCACTTTCTCAAGGGCTCAGGCCTGGTGCCGGGACTCGACGGCGAGCTGGTCGAG
>JAXDGQ010000171.1:0-4175 GCA_034664965.1 Solirubrobacteraceae bacterium
GCGGCTCGGCGGCGTCCCGCTCGCCGACGTCGCGGTCGGTGCCGACGTGCGCATCCTGCGCTTTGAGAACGAGGCGGAGGACCTGCTGCACTATCTCAAGGGCTCAGGCCTGGAGCCGGGACTCAACGGCGAGCTGGTCGAGCGCGGCGACGAGCAGGTCGTCGTGCAGACCGCCGACGGCAGCCGCTGCGTAGTCACCGCGAGCGTCGCCGAGACCGTTTCCGTGATCGCCGACCCCTCGCCGCCTGAGCGCACGGCGCTACCGGACCAGCTGGTGCTGGGCCAGCGCTACGGCCGCTGACTGACGCGAGAGCCGGCGCGATACGGCGTCCTCGGTCGCTCGCCTGCGAAGCAGGCCACGCTCCCTGCGTCCTTGTCTCGCTTGACTCTCGCGCCAGTCACGCACAGCGCGCGGGCCGCGATGCTCCAGAGCGCGCGGGCCGCGAATGCTCTAGAGCGAGCGGTACGCCGCCGCGAGGCGGATGACGCCCTCTTCGATCTGCTCGATCGTCACGCCCGAGAAGGCCAGGCGCAGCGTGTTCTCGCCGCCCTCCAGCATGAAGTCGGTGCCCTTGACGAACGACACACCCAATTGGGCGGCCGCGTCGTACAGGCGGGCGACGTCGGTCCCCGGCGGGAGCGTGACCCACATGAAGTAGCCGCCCTCGGGCTGCACGAAGTCGGCCTCGGGCAGCTCGCGGCGCAGCGCTTCGGCGAGCGTCAGCGCGCGCTTTGCCAGCGCCGTGCGAACCGTCTCGATCGAGCGCTCGATGGCGCCCGACGCGCAGAACTCGTAGACGATCGACTGCGCGACCATGTTCGGGGAGATGTAGGTGTTCGTCGCCAGCCGCGCGATCGCCTCGATCACGTTTGGCGGACCGACGAGGTAGCCGACGCGGATGCCCGGGCAGACGGTCTTTGAGAATGACGACGCGTACACCACCTGCTCGGGGTCCATCGAGAGCATCGTCGCCACCGACTCGCCGCTGAAGCGCAGAGCCACGTAGGGGTCGTCCTCGAACACCAAGAAGCCGTACTGCGCCGCCAGCGCGAGCAGCGCCTGGCGCTTGGCCAGCGAAAGCGTGTAGCCCGCCGGATTCTGGAAGTTCGGGATGATGTGCGCGAGCTTCGGCCGCGCCTGGCCCGTGGCGAGCAGCCGCGACAGCGCCTTCGTGTCGATCCCATCCGGCTGCAGCTCGACCGCGTGCAGGTTCGCCCCGCGTTCGCGCAGCGACAGCAGCGTGCGGTCATAGGAGGGCCGCTCGACCACGACGTCGTCGCCCGGGCGCACGAGGTGCTCGAACAGAAACGCGTCCGCCTGCATCGAGCCGTTCGTCACGAGCACGCGCTCCGGCTCCACGCCATGGCGGTCTGCGATCCAGGCGCGCAGGCGCGGGTAGCCGATCGACGTCCCGTAGGCCGTCGTCCCGGCCGGGTCGCTGTCAAACGCGCGGTCGGCCGCGTCGCGCAGGCCCTGCACGTCGACGATGTCCAGCGACGGCGCGCCGCGCGCGAAGGAGATCGTCGGTCCTGTCGGGGTCGGCACGGTCGCGTAGGTTATGCGCCCGAGCAGCTCGTCGTAGTCGTGGGTGAGCTCGCGCGCCGTGCGCTCCAGGCGCTCGCGGAAGCGCAGCAGCTCCGCCGCGCTCGGTGTCTGGTCGGCAATCGGCGGCGGCCTGCGTCCCGATCTCCTGGCCTGCTCATGCACATCCGGGGCGTGCGCCGCCGTCGCGGTGCCAGCGGCCCGGGCGGCTTCTGCGGCCCGGGGTGCCTCTGCGGCCCGGGCGGCTTCTGCGGCCGAGTGGGCGTCTGGCGGGCCGGGGTCGGTCGCCCGCCGCCCGCCTTGCCTCGGCAGGCCATACCCCGCCGGCCCGGCGTCCGCACCGTCACTGCGCTGCACGCGCGCGTCTGGGTCCCAGCCCGCGCTCGGCTCGGCGGTGGTCGCCGGCGCGAGCGGTTCGCGATCGACCGCCTCGTCGATCAGCCTGCTCGTAGGCGCCGGCTCGGCCCACGCGGCCGAAGGCGTGCTGTCTTCGCGTCGCCGCTCCTCGTGCGAGCCCCCGCCGCCCTCGCTGGTGCCGCCGAGGACGCGTTCGAGCTCGCGCAGCTTGCGCTCCAGTTCGCCAAGCGTGTCCGCGATCTCCTTATCCACGAGCGCCAAGCGTAGCGGTCACGGCGCCGAGCGGCCCGAGGCGCCGACGGGGCCGGTGAGCGAGGCCGGGTCGCGCGCCGCCCGTCGCCGCACGGCCGCAAGCGCCGATCGTGCGACCGGCGAGCTTCAGGCGCCGACCGATGCGCCGCCGAGGACCTCCACGGCGATCGCCGCGGCCTCGGTCGGGGTGCGCCCGACGCGCACCCCCTTGGCTTCAAGCGCCTGCGCCTTCGCGGCAGCCGTGCCCGACGAACCTGAGACGATCGCCCCCGCGTGGCCCATCTGCTTGCCCGCGGGCGCGGTGAAGCCGGCGATGTAGGCGACGACCGGCTTGCTCATGTTCTCGGCGATGTACTCCGCCGCCTCTTCCTCCGCCGAGCCGCCAATCTCGCCCGACAGCACGACCAGCTCGGTCTCGTCGTCGGCCTCGAAGAGCTCCAGCACGTCGACGAACGACGAGCCTGGCACCGGATCGCCGCCGATGCCGACGATCGAGCTGCAGCCGAAACCGGCGCGCGCGATCTCGTTGCCGATCTGGTAGGTCAGCGTGCCCGACCGCGACACCACGCCGACATTGCCCCGCTCGAAGAACGACGCCGGGATGATCCCGACGTTGGCCTTGCCCGGCGAGAGGATGCCCGGGCAGTTCGGGCCGATCAGCCGCGTGCCCGGATGGTCGCGCTTGAGCGTGTTGTAGACGCGCAACTCGTCGTGTGCCGGGATGCCCTCGGTGATTGCGATCACCAGTCCCACACCCGCCGTCGCCGCCTCGAGGATCGCGTCGGCGGCGAAGCGCGGCGGGACGAAGATCATCGCGGTGTTCGGCTGCGCCTGGGACATGGCCTCCGCCCAGCTGTCGAATACCGGGATCCCCTCGACGTCCTGGCCGCCCTTGCCCGGCGTGACGCCGCCGACCACGTTCGTGCCGTACCTGCGGTTGTTGAGCGTGTGGAAACTTCCCTCGCGCCCGGTGATGCCGGCCACGCACAGGCGCGTGCCCTCGTCGACCAGCACCGCCATCAGACAGCCGCCCCGACCGAGGCGCCCGCTGCGAGCGCCACGACCATCTCAGCCGCTTCGTTCATCGTCTTCGCCGCGTACACGTTCGGCAGCGCCGCCTCCTCCAACAGCCGGCGGCCCTCGACGTCGTTGGTGCCGTCCAGGCGCACGACGAACGGCACGGTCGGTTTGATGTCGCCGAAGGCGGTGATCAGGCCGCGGGCGACCTCGTCGCCGCGTGTGATCCCGCCGAAGATGTTCACGAGCACGGCCTTGACGGCCTTATTGGCGAGGATCAGGTTGACCGCCTGCTTGATCGTCTCCGCGTTGGAGCCGCCGCCGGCGTCGAGGAAGTTCGCAGGCGCGCCGCCCGCGTGCGAGACGACGTCGAGCGTCGACATCACCAGGCCGGCGCCGTTGCCGAGAATGCCGATGTCGCCGTCGAGCTTGACGAACTGCAGGCCCTCCTCCTTGGCGCGGCGTTCCAGCGGGTCTTCGTTCTCCTTGTCCGACAGCGACTGGTTCTCCGGATGGCGGTAGAGCGCGTTGCCGTCCAGCGAGACCTTCGAGTCCAGCGCCTTGACTTCGCGCTCGGGCGTGACGATCAGCGGGTTGATCTCCGCCAGCGTCGCGTCCTCCTCCAGCCACACCTCGTACAGCGCCACGAGCGCGTCGGCCACGCCGTCGACCACGTCCTCGTCGACTCCGCCGTCGCGCGCAATCTGCGCGCCCTCGTCGTGCGACAGCCCCGCCAGCGCATCGACGTGGTGGCGGATCAGCTTCTCGGGGGTGCGCTCGGCGACCTCTTCGATGTCCACGCCGCCCTCGACGCTGAACATCACCAGAGGCTGCTTGGCCGAGCGGTCCAGCAGCACCGATGCGTAGTACTCCGACGCGATGTCCGAGGCGTGCTCGATCCACAGCGTTCGCACCACGTGTCCCTTGATGTCCATCCCCAAGATGTTGCTCGCGTGCTCGCGCGCCTCGGCTTCGTTGGATGCGAGCTAGACGCCGCCGGCCTTGC
>JAXDGQ010000172.1:0-6862 GCA_034664965.1 Solirubrobacteraceae bacterium
ACGTTGCCCGAGATCGGCACGTCACCGGCTGATTCGCCCGCGTAGACCGTGACTTCGTTGACTCCGAGAAGCGTGTTTTCGGGGCATGTGGAGGCGGGGAAGAGACCCGATCCCGGGAGCGATTCGGTTTCGCCGAACGCGGCGCCGGAGCACTGGGGAACGGCCGCCGGACTCGTCGCGAGGCCGGGAGCGACATCGGTTCGGATGTGCTTGACGATCCCCGTCGGTGCTTCGGTGGCCGCCAGGGGGACCCCGGTTTTGACTGTCGTCAGCTTGAAGTCGGTGACGCCGAAGGGAACGTGACCCCCGGCCTGCGTGTAGCCCTGCACTTCAGCTTCCGCTTTGCTCGGTTCCTTGGGGATCTTGGTCGGCCCGAACAAGGTCGCCGGGCCTGGTTCCTCGGCGCATTCCGGGAATTCGACCTTGCAGTTCGTGGCGACGAATTTTTCGATGCCCACTGCGGCAAGCGCCCCAGGCGCTGCGGCGGCAACGATGACGCCGACAAGCAGCGCGAGAAACGAAAAGCGGACGCAAGACCTCATACCGACCTCCCTATTTGAGTCCGAGCACTTTCGCCCTCTAGGACTCCTCTATTCCCCAAAAGTTTCGATCCAAGGGCTGATATTGGACGTATCGGGCGAGAGTCCTGCCGGGCTCAAGCTCAGCCGCCGTTTTTGGCCGCTTGGAGGACCCAGACTCGGCTGTCCGCCTGGGATCCTGAGCATTGCCGCGGCTGAGCGAAGGCAGGCCCCCGCCAGCTGCGCCCAAAGCGCGCTCTGCTCAACCGCCGGCGCTCACCAGGGCGCTCGCGCGGGACTGGCAGACATAGAGCGTCGCCGTCGTGCCGGCGCCGCCCGTCAGTCGATCAGGCGCTTGCCCAGCTGCCAGATCGCCAGGCGCCACGTCAGCAGCGCGAAGGCCAGCAGCACCGCCGCGTGGCCGACGTCAGCCAGCTGCAGGGAGCCGAGCGACGCATCGCGTACGAGCTGCACGCAGTGATACAGCGGGTTTGCCTGCGCGATCTCGCGCACGCCGGCCGGCAGCGACGAGACCGGGAAGAACGTCCCTGCGACGAGGAACATCGGCGTGAGCACGGCGCTGGTCACGTAGTTGAAGTTGTCGATCGTTTTTGCCACAGCCGCGATCAGTACGCCGAAGGCGGCGAAGCCGAAGCCCGTGACAAACCCGATCAGCGGCACGAGCAGCATCCCGGCGTCCGGTTCCAGCCCGAACGCGATCCCCACCAGCAGCGGCGCCATCCCGTAGACGCCTGCGCGCAGCGAGATCCACAGGATCTCCGCGGTGATCAGCTCCTCGACATCGACCGGCGCCGCAAGCATCGCGTCGTAGGTGCGCTGGAACTGCCAGCGCACGAAGGTGTTGAACATGCCCGGGAAGGCCGACGAGAAGAGAACAGCGGTCGCCACCGTCCCAGTCGCGATGTACTCGATGGTCTTTACGTGATCTATCTGGGAGCGCAGCGCTCCGATGCCCAGGCCGAAGGCCAGCAGGTAGATCGTCGGCTGCACGACCGAGGAGAACGTCGTCGCCTTCCAGTAGCGCTTGAAGATCACCACATCGCGGCTCATCACGCCCGCCAGCGCCGCCGGTTCCAGACGTCGTACGCGGCGCACACCGCCGACGGCCGCGGACGTCTGCGCCCGGGCGCTCATTCGATCTCCTCGCCGGTCAGCGCCACGAACGCGTCCTCGAGGTTCGCCGGGCGCAGCACGCCTCGGGGCGCCTCGCCGTTGAGCGTCTCCGCGCGCATGATCGCCAGCGCCGGCCCGCTGCGACGGCTCTGCCAGCCATTGCGGACGACGATCTCGCGCGCCGCCGCCAGCTCGCCCGGCGGCCCGTAGACCTCGAGGACCTGCTCGCCCGCGTGTGCGCGCACGAGCTCGGCCGGCGTGCCTTCGGCGACGATCCTGCCCTGGGACATGACCGCCACGACATCGGCCAGCCGCTCGGCCTCCTCGATGTAGTGCGTCGACATCAGCACCGTCACGCCCTCGCTGCGCAGTCCGTCGATCAGCGACCACAGCTCCTGGCGGACCTGCGGGTCCAGGCCGACCGTCGGCTCGTCCAGCAGCACCAACCGCGGGCGGTGGATCAACCCGCGCGCGACCAGCAGCCTGCGGCGCATCCCGCCCGACAGCTCCCTGACGATCGTGTCGGCGCGGGGCGCGAGGTTCGCCAATTCCAGCGCGCGCTGCACGGCGTCCGCACGCTCGCCGCCGGGGAGCCGGTAGAGGCGCGCGAACACGGTGAGGATCTGCCGGCAGGTCAGCTCGACGTCGAGGTTGTCCAGCTGCGGCACCACCCCCATCTCCATTCGCGCGCGCTTGGATTCGCGCGGCAGCTCGTAGCCGAGCACCTCGAGATCGCCCGAGTCGGCGAGCGCCTGCGCCGTGAGCATGCGCATCGTCGTCGACTTGCCTGCGCCGTTGGGACCGAGCAGGCCGAAGCAGACGCCCGCCTCGACCGCCAGGTCGAGGCCGTCAACTGCAACGATCGAGCCAAACCGCTTGACAACGTTGCGCAGCGAGATCGCCGGCGAGCTTGCGTCGGTTTGGTCGGTCATCGCCCGACACTCTAGGGCCAGCCGGCACGCCGCAGCCGAAGGCCACCCGAGTGCCCTGATGCACCTGCTGCGCCGGATGTCCAGGCGCGGGTGCTCGAATCTCCTACGACGGTCCATACTCGCCTGCAGGCCGCGCGGGCAAGCTAGGCGCAAGCTGTTCGAGCCACGCCCGGGCAAACGCGAGCGCGAGACGAGACCATGCGACCCAGAACGCCACAGATCGTCGCCCTCGGAGGCGGCGGATTCTCGATGGAGCGCGACAGCTCGCTGCTCGACGACTACGTGCTGTCGCTGACCGACGCCGATCGCCCGCGCGTCTGCTTCCTGCCGACCGCATCGGGTGACGCCGACCACTACGTCGTGCGCTTCTACCGCCGTTTCGCCGCGTCCTGCGACGCCAGCCACGTCTCGCTCTTCCGTCGCGACCAAGGCACCGGCGGCGTTGAGGACGACCTCGCCAGCCACCTGCTGGCGCAGGACCTGATCTACGTCGGAGGCGGCAACGTCGTCAGCATGCTCGGCGCATGGCGCGCGCACGGACTCGACGACGTCCTGCGCAAGGCCTGGCGCAAGGGAATCGTGCTGTGCGGTCCGTCCGCCGGGTCGCTGTGCTGGTTCGACGAGGCGCTCAGCGCCTTCCACGGCGCCCCGCGCAGCGTCCGCGGCCTCGGCATGCTGCCGTACTCCAACTGCGTTCACTACGACGCCGAGCCGGCGCGGCGAGCCGAGTATCACCGCTTCGTCGGCGACGGCATGCGCCCCGGCTTCGCCGCCGAGGACGGCGTCGCGCTGCACTTCCGGCGCACGCGCCTCAAGCACGCCGTCAGCTCGCGGCCCGACGGATGCGCCTACCGCGTCGAGCACTCCGCCGACGGCGTGGTCGAGACGCCGCTGAAGGTGACCTATCTCGGCGAGACACCCGCCGAGGGGCCGGCTGCGGGCGAGGCCCTGGCGCCGGTCATCGAGCCCGCATCCGCCTCGCGTCGCACGCGAGCGCGCCGGCGCACGAGCCGGCGCTCGGCCGCCGCGGCAGCCGCCGCCGCGTCCCCCGGCGAGCGCCTGCCCGCCTCGCCCGAGCCGGTCCCCGCGTGAGCACCGGCGACGCCCCCGCGAGAGCTCGAGCCGACGTCCCCGTCGCCGAGCGCGTCATCTTCGCGATGGGCGGCGGCGGCTTCACGATGGAGCCGACCAATCCGCTGCTCGACGACTTCGTGCTCTCGCTCACCCCGGCCAAGCAGCCGCGCGTGCTGTTCCTGCCAACCGCCTCTGGCGACACGACCGCCCAGATCAACGCCTTCCAAGCCCGCTTCGCCGACCGCTGGTGCGTGCACGAGCACCTTTCCCTGTTTCGCCTGCGCGACGCGCGCAGATCACTGGGGGAGGTCGTGCTCGAGCAGGACATCATCTACGTCGGCGGCGGCTCGATGCGCAACCTGCTGGCGATCTGGCAGGCGCACGGCCTCGACGAGCTGCTCGTGCAGGCATGGCGCGCCGGGACCGTTCTCGCCGGCCTCAGCGCCGGCGCGATGTGCTGGTTTCAGGGGGGTGTCACGCGCTCCAGCGGCCCCCCCGAACCACTCGCCGGCCTCGGTCTGCTCGACGGTTCGCTGACAGTCCACGCCGACGGCGAGCCCGAGCGGCTGCCCGTCTGGCTCGCGAGCGTCCGCGACGGCACGCTGCCCGGCGGCTGGTCGCTCGACGACGGCGTCGGGCTGCTGTTTCGCGGCCTGCGCCTGGACCGCGTCGTCAGTTCGCGTCCGGGCGCCGGTGCACAGCGCGTCGACCAGGTGGCCGGCGAGCTCGTGCGCAACCGCCTGGCGCCCGAGCTGCTCGGTGACGGCGAGCCGTCCGCCCTCGGCGGCCTCGACGAGGCCGTGCAGGAGATGCGCCGCGTGCACCGCATGCGACGCGGGCTCGGCGAGCGCGACGGCTGATTCGCGCCGCGGCACACGGGGCCGGCGAAGCGGGGCTTGGCGCGCGCTCGCCTGACCGCGCCCGCTCGCGCTAGCGGGCCGGCGCGCTCATCAGGAAAGTGGCGCTCAGGTCCTCGTCGCCGTGCTCTGGGACGGCCTGCTGCATGCGCTCGCTGATCGCCTCCAGCACCGGCAGGTCCAGGCCGCGCTCGCGCGCAGACTGCACCGCCAGCACCGCATCCTTGGTCGCCAGCTTCAACGCGAACGACGGCGTGAAGTCCCGGTCGATCATCGCCTTCGCCTTCATCCGTGCGTACGGCGATTCCAGCGGGCCGCCGTCGATCGCCTCGAGGAACAGCGCGGGGTCGAGGCCGAGCCCCTCAGCGAGCGCGATCGTCTCCGCCACGCCCTCGGCAACCGCGACCAGCCACGCGTTCGTCACGAGCTTCAGCCGCGTGCCCGCGCCCGGCTCATCGCCAACCCACAGCGTGCGCCCGCCGACCGCGTCGAACACCGGCTGCACACGCTCGCGCAGCTCCTGTGGTCCCGACGCCATCACGACCAGCTTGCCTTCCGCCGCCGGCTGCTTGGTTCCCGACACCGGCGCGTCGACGAAGCCCACGCCCGCCGCTTGCGCCAGCTCGATACAGCGCTGCGTGGCGCGCTCGCCGATCGTGCTCATCTGCACCCACACGCAGCCCTCGCCGGCCTGCGAGAGCGCTCCGTCGTCGCCCTGCATGGCCTCGAGCACGGCGTCGCCGTCGGTGAGCATCGTCACGATCACGTCCGACCCGGCGCCTGCCTCGGCGGGCGTGTCGACGATCCGCCCGCCGAGCTCGCTCAGCGGCTCGGCCTTCTCGCGCGTGCGGTTCCAGGCGATCAATGGCAAGCCGGCGCGCGCGATGTTCGTGGCCATCCCCATGCCCATCGTGCCGCCGGCGCCGAGCACCGCCACGACATCTCGGTCGCTCATCGCGGCCTCACGGACGGACGAACGTGTTCGGGTCGGGCCCGATGCGCTCACCGGCGTCGAGGGCGTCGATCCTCGCCATCTGCCCCTCGCTGAGCTCGAAGTCGAAGACCTCGAAGTTCTCGCGGATGCGCGACGGCGTGACCGACTTGGGGATCACCACGTTGCCCAGCTGCAGGTGCCAGCGGATGATCGTCTGCGCCGGCGTCTTGCCGTGCTCCTGCGCGATCTGCGCGATCGCCGGATCCTCGAGCTCCAGGCCCTGCCCGAGCGGGCTCCAGGCCTCGGTGAGTATGCCCAGGCGCTCGTGCTCGCGGCGCAGGCCCGTCTGTTGGAAGTACGGGTGCAGCTCGACCTGGTTGATCGCCGGCGCCACGCCCGTCTCGGCGATCACGCGCTCGAGGTGCTCGGGTTCGAAGTTCGACACGCCAATCGAGCGCACGAGACCTTCGGCCTGGAGCTCGATGAACGCCTTCCACGTCTCCACGTACAGGCCGTTCGCGGGAACCGGCCAGTGGATCAGGTAGAGATCGAGATGGCTCAGCTCCAAGCGCTCGAGGCTCGCGCGGCAGGCGCGCCTGGCCTGCTCATAGCCATGATCGTCGTTCCAGCACTTGGTCGTCACGAAGATCTCGTCGCGCGGCAGGCCAGAGCTGTGGATCGCTTCGCCGACCGGACCCTCGTTGCGGTAGGCCGCCGCCGTGTCGATGTGCCGGTAGCCGACCGACAGCGCTTCGGCCACGGCCTGCTCGGTCTCCTTCCCCGGAACCTGAAAGACGCCGAAGCCCAGCTGCGCAATCTGCTCGTTGGGCGCCAGCGGAAGGCTCGGCACCTGGTCGGTGGAAGTGCTCATGTCCCGATCAGATGCCCACTATGGCGCAAGCGAAACGCCGGGCGCGTCCCGGCCCGCCGCCGGCGCGCCGGCGGGGAGCCGTATAGTCGCGCGATGGCGGCGCCACGACTTCAGGGGAAGGTCGCCCTGATCACCGGCGCGGCCGGCGGCATCGGCGCCGCGGCCGCGCGCAGCTTCGCCGACGAGGGCGCGCTCGTTCTGCTCACCGACTCAGACGCCGACGGCGCGGGCGCGCTCGCCGGCGAGCTCGGCGACCGGGCGAGCACCCATCCCCACGACGTGACCAGCGAGGCCGACTGGCAGGCGGTCGTCTCCTGGGCGCTGGCAGGCCATCGGCGGATCGACGTGCTGCTCAACAACGCCGGCGTGTTCCTGGCGGCGCCGCTCGCCGACACGTCGTTGCAGCAGTTCCGGGACGTGATCGACGTCAACGTCGTCGGCGCGTTTCTCGGCATGCGCGCCGTTGCGCCGTCGATGAGCGAGCGCCGTGCAGGCTCGATCGTCAACGTCTCCTCCGTCGCCGGTCTGGTCGGCAGCCCCTA
>JAXDGQ010000173.1:0-2667 GCA_034664965.1 Solirubrobacteraceae bacterium
CGCGCGGCAGATCAACCTGCGTGATGTCTCCGGTCACGACCATGCGCGAGCCGAAGCCCAGGCGCGTGAGGAACATCTTCATCTGCTCGGGCGTCGTGTTCTGGGCCTCGTCGAGGATCACGAAGGACTCGTTCAGCGTGCGCCCGCGCATGAAGGCCAGCGGGGCAATCTCGATTACACCGCGCTCGATGTGCTGAGAGACCTTCTCGGGGTCGAGCATGTCGTGCAGCGCGTCGAACAGCGGGCGCAGGTAGGGGTCCACCTTGGCCATCAGGTCGCCGGGGAGAAAGCCCAGGCGCTCACCCGCCTCCACGGCGGGGCGGGTGAGGATGATGCGGTTGACCTCGTGGCGCGACAGCGCCGCCGCGGCCATCGCCACGGCGAGGAACGTCTTGCCCGTACCGGCCGGCCCCACACCGAAGGTCACCGTGCTGGAGCGCACGGCGTCGACGTAGCGCTTCTGGTTGACCGTCTTTGGCGCGATGCGCAGCCCTCGGTGACTCCAGACGACGTCCTCGAGCACGCGCGCGGGCGACTCGTGAGCGTCGAGCGCGCCGGTGACGGCGGCGATCGTCCCAGGGCCGATCTGATGTCCCCGCGCGATCAGCTCGGATAGCTCGCGCACCACGCGCTCGCCCGCATCGTTCTCGCTTTCCTCGCCGTCGAACGTGAGCACGTTGCCGCGCAGATACACCTTGCAGTCGAGATGCGCCTGTAGCGCACGGAGCACCGCGTCCTGGCTGCCCGCCAGCTCGACGGCGACTTCGTTGGAGAGCTCTACCTGCGTCCTCATCCCTGCAGTGACGCTCGCACGAGGCCCGACACGCGCTTGCCGTCGGCGCGGCCGTCGACGGCGGCCATCGCCTGCTTCATCGCCTGGCCCATGTCCCTGGCGGTCTGCGCGCCGCTGTCGCGCACGGCCTGCGCCACGATCTCCTGGAGATCAGCGTCGGAGAGCTCGGCCGGAAGGTAGGAGCCGATCAGCTCTCCCTCGGCCTCCTCTCCGGAGGCGAGATCCTCGCGTCCGCCGTCGTGGTAGGCCTTCGCAGCCTCCAGGCGCCGCTTGCGCTCTCGTCGCAGCACCGCCAACTCGTCGTCGCCGCCCTCCTTGGCGGCCTTCTGCAGCTCGGAGAGCACCAGGCGCAGCGCACCGACCCGCTGCTTCTCGCCCGCGCGCATCGCTCCCTGCAGGTCGGTTTTGATCTGATCCGCTATAGCCATCTGCGACCCAGGATACGCCGGACGGGCCAAGCCGGGGAGATCGGCGAGCGCTCGGGCTGCGCCCACGGCGTGCCGCGCGGGCGCGACAGAATAAGGTCTCGCGCGTGAAAGACTCGCTGTACGCGGACGCGCTCGCCCCATTTCTCGCCGAGACGGCGCGCCTGCGCCCGCCCGGCGCCGAAGTAATCGATGCCCACACGCACCTGGGCCTCGACGAGGATGGGCGATCGCTGACGCTCGAGCAGTTGCTTTCCCAGCTCGACGCAGCCGAGGCGCGCCGGGCGTGCGTGTTCCCTTTGCACGACCCCGAACGCCACCCCTCCTATCGTCTCCCCAACGACCGAGTGCTCGAGTGGGCCGGCGAAAGCGGTGGCCGGCTCGTGCCGTTCTGCCGACTGGATCCCGCGGAAGATCCGCGCGACGAGGCGGAACGCTGCCTGGCGGCCGGAGCGCGCGGCATCAAGCTTCACCCGCGTGCGCAGGCCTTCGTCTTCGACGGGCCCGAGATGGACAGCGTGTTTGCGCTGGCCGAAGAGGCGGCGGTGCCGATCCTGATCCACGCCGGGCGCGGACTGCCGCCGCTCGCCGACGGACTCGCCAGCCTCGCTCTGCGTCACCCGGGCGCGGTCCTGATCCTCGCTCACGGCGCGATCTGCGACCAGGGCATCCTGACGACGCGGCTGGCCGACCATCCGGGGGTGCTCTATGACATGTCCTGCTTCTTCCCGCTCGACGTGATGGAGCTCTTTGCGCGCGTGCCAGCCGAGCGCATCGTGTTCGGCTCAGACCCCCCGTACGGCATGCCCGCGACGACGCTGTACCTCGCCTTGCGCCTCGCGCGCCATGCGCGCCTGGACGAGCAGACGACCAAGACCGTGCTCGGCGGCACGATGGCCTCGCTGATCGATGGCGCCGGTCTACCGGCCGCCTCGCCCCCCCGTCGCGGCTCCACGATTTCGCTGTCCGGACGCCTCGCGCGTGTGTACGGGTACGCGAGCCTCGTCGGGCCGGCGCTGTTCACCGGAGCCGGCGAGCAGGCGTACGCGATGCTCGACATGGCCCTCGCTGCCTGTCGCGACCCGCAGCCGGGAGCCGACGGCGAGGCCCTTGAGACGATCGGCACGGCTCTCGGCGCCGCCAAGGCGCTCGTGGGCGAGGAGGACGGGATTCGCGCCGCGATCGACCTGGTCTACCGAGCAATCGTACGTGCAGCGACCGAGCTTCCGGACGAGGCTCGCTCGGTCGCCTGAGCCGCTGGGTCGCCGCCTCGCGCGTCGCGAGCCAGATATCGGCTCGATCTGGCGCGCCAACGTCGATGCATTTGCCCTCGGTGCATGGCATTCACGGGCCCCTACCGCGCAGTCGCCCGCGTGCGCCGGCATCGATGGACGCAGTCGCCCTACGCGCCCGGCAGGACGCGACGGCGCGCAAGCTCCCCGAAATCCC
>JAXDGQ010000174.1:0-4018 GCA_034664965.1 Solirubrobacteraceae bacterium
AAATCCGGAGGGGAGGCGCGGCGCGTTCTGTGCCCGCGGCCAGGCGGGCGGGCCGATGTGGTTGCCGCTGCCCCCCACAGCGGTACCGAGCGGCGTCCAGGCGGTGGTCGCCGTTTCCGCTTGGTAGAGGGCCGGATTTTTGCCGACCTGCGACCAGTCGCAGCCCAGCGGGCGGTACGGGGCAAGCTGAACCTGGTAGAGCGAGGCCCCGGGCACCGGGTTCCATGTGACGATAGGAGTTGAGGTTTCCGCTGCGTTGACGGTCAGCTCGGGAATCGACGGCGTGACGCTGTCGAAGGCCTTCGTGAACGACGGTCCTTCGTTCCACACGCCGGCGTTGCCCTTCGCGTCGAGCGCGCGGACCCGCCAGTAGTAGCGATTGTTCGCGAGTGCCTTGGTGGGCGCCAGCGATGTGCCGATCGTCGTGCCGGTGCAGCACCACTTCGAGCCCAACGGGAACCCTTCGGCCGAGTTGACCTCGACTTCGTAGCGCGCCGCGCCGGGCACGGCCGTCCAGCTGAAGAGAGGGTCAAAGACGCGAGGATCGGCGTTGAGGTCTGTGACTTCCGCGGTCGTGCCGGTCGGCCACGCATACGTGAACCAAGCCGGCTGTGAGTGGGTGCCCTTGTGCCCCGCGGCGTCGATCGGGGTGACCTCCCAGTAGTAGGTGACGCCGGAGTCGAGCGGCACGCTCGGCGTGTATGCCGTTCCCTGGGTCGTGACAGGACTTGTGTCGGTGCCGAGAACTTGGTTTGCGAAGCTGGGATCGGTCGCCACCGTGAGCTGGTACTTCACCGCGTAGGGCACACTCGCCCATTTGAATACGGGGACCTGGGTAGCGCTGCCAATCGGTTCGACGAGCTGGGGCGCGCTGGTCCAGGCCTTGACGAGCTTGCGCGCAGAGGACCAGGGTCCGGAGCTGTTGCTGGTCGAGACGGCGCGGACGCGCCAGTAGTAGGTGCCGTTCGGGACGGCCTTGTCGACGGTCGCGGCGGTGTTGGGAGTTTCGATCGAGCCCTTGTGGATGAAGCTCTGGATGACCGAGGCGAATCGCTTGTCCGCCGACAGCTGGAACTGGTAGGTGGTGGCTTTCGAGACGGCTGCCCAGGCGAAGGTCGGCAGCGCCTGGACCGAAGCACCGTTTCGCGGGCTCTGCAAGGAGGGCGCGCGAAGCTTGCCGCCCTTCGCGGCGTGGCGCTTTGCCGACTGCGAGGCGTGCGGCAGAAGGGCGTGTGAGACGGGCACGAGGAGCAGCGCGAGAAGGGCGGCCAGGACGAGGCTGGTCCGCGCACGCATCGGCCACCGACGATCTGACCGGGAGTCCGGTCTGCTGTTTGGAGTCTTCCATCTCATGCGGAGCGATCGTAAGCGCGGTCTCGCCCCGGCAGAACGAGAAGAACTGCTAGTTCGACCTAGACCAACGGGGAGTGTGCATCACGCGGGTCACCGTCGAAACTCCTTCCGTGCAAGGCGGGGCCATCCTGGGCGTCGCGCACATCAGTTGATCCTCTGCCAACACAATGCACTCGCAGAGGGGTGAAAGGAGTCCCCGCAGCTCGTGACAAAGACCAAGCTCATAGTCAACCTCACGCGCGGCGGCGTTTTGTGCGTGGGTGAGCTCGCCGATCGGCCGCTGCCACGGATGCGCGGCCTGATGGGTCGTCGCGGGCTGCCGGCCGGCGAGGGAATGCTGCTCACCCCTGCGCCCGCAATCCACACGGCATTCATGCGCTTCCCGATCGATGCCCTGTTCCTCGACGGCGACCTGCAGGTGCTCGAGATCGTCGAGCAGTTGCGGCCGTGGCGTGTGGCGTCCAAGCGCAGCGCCCGGTCTGTGCTCGAGCTGTCGGCCGGAGAATGTGCACGACGCGGCGTGAAGGTCGGCGATCGCCTGGAGCTGCGTGATCGCGCCGATCAAGGAACCGCGCCGATCGGCCCAGAGGGGAGCCCCGACGTCGACACGGTCACCGCTGGGCTCGTAGCCGAGCCCGCACTCGACTGGAGCGCGGGCCAGGTCGCGCGGCTTCGGCCGATGCGAATCCTGATCAGCTCCGCCGACCCGCGCTTTCGCAACGTGATGTCGCTGCTGCTCGCTCGCCGCAACTGCTCGGTCACGACCACCGCCAATGGCGCCCGCCTCGGCGAGCTGATCGCCCGTGAACGCAGCGACGTCGTCGTCTTCGATACCAACGGATCGCCGAGAGACGCACAGCTCGCCTCGGCGCTGGACACGATCGCGCGCCCGATCGGCGTGGTTTTTGTCGCTGATGACGCGACCCCCGGCATCCCCCACGCCGCGACGATTGCCAAGTGGGGTCCATTTGACGAGTTGATGGCGGCGATCGAGCATGCGGACGAACATCGCGCGACCGGGGCGGTGCCGCGATGAGCGAGCTGACGCTCCCAGCAGCGAGCAACGCCGGCGGCCCCGAAGTTCGCCTGCTGCGTAGGCCGGTGACGGTTGCGCCTGCGGTGGTCGCGGTGGTCGCCCTCGCGTTCGCGATCCTGCCGCTGGGCCACGCCGTCGTGGCGGCGATCACCGGCGCGACGCTCGTGGTTCTCTCGGCGATCGACCTGGAAAGCGGCATCATCCCCAATCGCGTCGTCCTACCGGCCGCAGGCATCGTGCTCTGCGCCCAGGTCGCGCTGTTTCCCGATCGCGCCGCGGAGTGGGCGCTGGCAGCGATCCTTTCGGCGTTCGTCTTGATGCTGCCTCAGCTCATCGGGCGCGGTTGGATGGGAATGGGTGACGTAAAGCTCGGCCTGCTGCTCGGAGCGGCGCTCGGCTGGGCGGTCCTCGGGGCCGTCGTCCTGGCGTTCGTCTGCGTCTTTCCCGTCGCCCTGCTCGTGCTCCTGCGTGGCGGGATCGCGGCGCGAAAGACGATGATCCCGTTCGGCCCCTTCCTGGCCCTCGGTGCGCTGATCATCCTGTTCGGCCCCCAGCTGGCCGGAATTACGAGCTGACGCGATGGCCTCGCTGCGACACACCAGCATGCGCGGGCGCACGCGCGCGGAGGGACACACCGAGCTCGCGCCGATCGACAGCTTGCGAGCCGAGAGCTATCAGATCGAGAGCTTCGACTACCTGCGCACGCGTCGCTCGCCCCAGCTGCTTGGGCTGGCGGTGCGCACGCCCTCGCGTCTGCCCGCGGCGGCCCGGCCCTCGCTCATCGTCGAGCGGGCGACGCTCGAGCAGGTTTTCGCGCCTGTGCGTGCGTCGAGCAGTCCCATCGCCGACGACGGTACGGGGGATTGGCTGTGGCGGGGCGTCTTCGCGGTGCCGTCTGACATGACGCTCGATCCCGAGTCCCTGTTTACGGTTCAGATGCTCGATCGGCTGATCCTCGCGCTCCCGGCGCCGAGCGATCGCCGCGCACATCGGCGAGGCAACGCCGCCGCCGAGTCCATGCGCGCGTGGCCGCACGCCGTGCGGCGCGGCTTGCTGGTCGTGGTCGTCACCTGCCAGCTCGGCGTGATGCCCGGCTGGATGGCGGGGGGAGCGCTCGCGGATGGACGGGCCGGAGCCGACGCAAGCGTCGAAACGGCGGGCGAAGGGCCGGCCGGTACTCCGCAGCCGGGCGAAGGCGAAGCCGAAGCCCAGCCAGAAGAAGAAGCGCCGCAGCCGCCGAGCGAACCGACCCCGCAGCCGCCGAGCGAACCATCGCCCGCGGCGCCGGAAGATGGCCGCGGGGAATCCCCGGCGCCCTCCCAGAGCGACCCCGTGTCCACGCCTCCCGTGCAGTCCTCGGGCGGCGCTGTGACGCAGACGAGCGCCGCCCTGCCGTCGCCGGCAGCGCCGGGCGCTTCCGCCGCAGGCACGTCCGACGGCTCTACGCCCAGTGGCTCGTCGCGGCCTGCTCGTGCGGAGCGCAGCATCCCGAGCGCTCCAGCCCTCCACACGGGCTCGCACGACGGTCGCTCCTCGCGCAAGGATGCGACGGCACACAAGCATGCGTCGCCGCGCACCTCGCCGAGCGGATCGACTCCGGTGTCGAGCGAATTCTCCGGCGTGCCGATC
>JAXDGQ010000175.1:0-8353 GCA_034664965.1 Solirubrobacteraceae bacterium
CAGCGCGAGCGCGAGCGGGTAGGCGAACACCGTGAGCGCGAACAATTCGCGCCATCATCCCAGCGGCCCCGTCGCGGGGAGTCTCGCGGCGCGCTCGGCATCAGTGCCAAGCGCGCCGCAAGCGATCCAGGACCGCCCCGCGGCTCCGTACAGCCCCGCGCGGGGGTTTGGGGCTGTCTTTCAGGAGCCGGCGGAGTAGGTCCCGTCCCCAATGGGGCCCCAAGCCGGGGTGAGCGGGGCCCCCATGGTTTTCTACCCTGTCAATCAGCGGCGAAACCGCAAACCGCGATCGTAGGTGCCCCCGGCTGGACTCGAACCAGCAACCCCCGGCTTAGAAGGCCGGTGCTCTATCCAGTTGAGCTACGGGGGCGCGACGCGGTGCAGACGCGTTCACGCGCGCGCGATTGCATCGTGGCATGAACTTAGGCACGCTTGAGCGGAAACCTGTAAAAGTTCCACCGATGAGCACCGTGGAGGACGACGAGCAGGATCTCACGCGCAAGCAGCGCCGCGAGCAGGCGCGCGCCGAGCGCAGGGCGCTCGAGGAGGCCGAGGCGGCCGGTGCACAGCGGCGCAGACGCCTGATCCAGCTCGGCTCGGTCGCGGGCGTGGTGATCGTGATCATCGCCGTGATCCTGATCGCCACGAGCGGTGGCGGAGGCGGTTCGAAACTGCCGGCGAGCAACGCGAACGCCAAGCAGGCTCCAGCGGTCAAAGAAGTCACCGCGCTGCTGAACGGTATACCGCAGAACGGGAACACTCTCGGCAGTCCGAAAGCGCCCGTCACGCTGGTCTACTACGGCGACCTGGAGTGCCCGATCTGCAAGGACTTCTCGCTCGGCGCGTTGCCGACGCTGATCCAGAAGTACGTGCGCACGGGCAAGCTGCGCATCGAATACCGCAACCTGGAGACGGCGACGCGCGAACCGGAAACGTTCAGAACCCAGCAGATCGCGGCGCTTGCAGCGGGCAAGCAGCAGAAGGGCTGGTACTACATCGAGCTCTTCTACCACCAGCAGGGCGAAGAGAACACCGAATACGTGACCGAGAAATACCTGCAGACGCTCGCGCAGCAGGCCGGCCTGAACCTCACCAGCTGGACCGCCGCGCGCAGCGAACCGGAGTTCCAGAACACGCTGACCAGCGACGCCCAGGCTGCCAACAACGCCGGCTTCACGGGCACGCCGTCCTTCCAGATCGGCAAGACCGGCGGCGCGCCGCAGAAGCTCGACTACTCGTCGCTGAGCGATCCGGCGGGCTTCGAAGCGGCGATCGAAAAGCTGCTCAAGAGCTGAGAGCGGCTATGAGCGCGCGCACGCTGAGGATCACGATGATCGTGTTCGCGATCATCGGTCTCGGGCTTGCGAGCTACCTGACCTACGTCCACTACGCGGGCATCAAGCCGGCATGCACGGCGGGCGAAAGCTGCACGAAGGTCCAGACCTCGATCTACTCCGAGCTCGCCGGTGTGCCTGTAGCGCTGATCGGGCTGCTCGGTTACATCACCATCCTGGGGTCACTTCTGCTCCCAGAATCGGAGACGACGCGCTTGGCGACCGTCGCCATCACAGTGATCGGCTTTGGCTTCAGCGCGTACCTGACATATCGCGAGCTGTTCTCGATCCATGCGATCTGCGAGTGGTGCGCCGGGAGCGCAGTGGTTATGACGATCCTGATGTGCCTGTCGGTGTGGCGCTTCTTGCGCGGCGAGCGCGCGCCGCGCGGGGGTCGGCCGCCCGAGCTGGGCGGCGGGCCGGCGACGCCGTTCGCCAGCACCGGGTCCTGACGCCGGGCATCGCCCGCTCAGCCCGCAAATACGGGGGATCGCGCTAGTAAATCTGTCCAGCTGGGGGCGTTGCCCACGCGCGCGCGTCCGACCGGGCCGACGTGTGAAGCAGACGATGCGCTCCCCTACCCCAAGCACAAAGGCCGAGCCGGCGGGCCGTCTGCAGCCGCTCCCCGGCGGCCAGGCGAGCGCGACGCCCGCTGCGCCGGACGAGAGCATGACCGCGCCCGGTGACCCGCGCGTGGCGCGCCTGTTCGAGATGACCAGCGATCTGCTGGCGACGATCTCACTGGAGGGACGCTTCACCCTGCTCAATCCAGCCTGGGAGCAGCTGCTCGGATGGACGCGCGAGGAGCTTCTGGCCAACCCGATCGCCGAGTACCTGCATCCAGACGACGTCGATCAGACGCACGCGCTGCTGCTGGCGGGCCGCCAGCGCCCGGCGCAGCTCGAGAACTTCACCAACCGCTACCGCCACCGCGACGGCTCCTGGCGCTGGCTGCTGTGGAGCGCGCGCTGCGACGGGGACACGTGGTACGCGGCGGCGAAGGACGTGACCGACCGCATGTGGCTGGAGCGCCAGGCGCTGCGCGACCCGCTGACGCGCCTGCCGAACAGGCTGCTGCTGATGGACCGCGCGCGCCAGGCCTTGACACGCCTGCAGCGAGGCGGCGGAATCGTGGCGCTGCTGTTCATCGACCTCGATCGCTTCAAGGCGGTCAATGACAGCTTTGGTCACGACGTCGGGGACCGCCTGCTGATCGCCATCGCCGAGCGCCTCGGCGAGATGATGCGCGACAGCGACACCGTCGCGCGCCTCGGCGGGGACGAGTTCGTGATCCTCGGCGACGAAATGCAGACCGACGCCGAAGCGCTGGCGCTCGGCGAGCGCGTGCTCGCGACGCTGAAGGAGCCCTTCCAGATCGGCGCTGCCGAGGTATCGATGCACGCGAGCGTCGGCGTGTCGGTCTCCCACGATTGCGAGGCCGAGCCCGAGAGCATGCTGCGCGAGGCCGACATCGCGATGTACCGGGCCAAGAAGGCCGGCGGGCGGCGCCCGGAAATGTTCGACGAGAGCCTGCGCCGGGAGATGACCGCGCACCTGGAGATCGGCGAGCGACTGCTGCACGCGCTGCCGCAGGACGAGCTCGTGCTCACCTACCAGCCGATCCTGCCGCTGTCGGGCGGTCGCGCCGTCGGTGTCGAGGCACTCGTGCGCTGGAACCCGGACGGCGAGGAGGAATCGACGATCGACGAGCTGCTGCCGGCGAAGTTCCTGCCGCGCGCCGAGGAGAGCGAGCTGATCGTGCAGATCGGCGACTGGGTGCTGCACACCGCATGCGCCCAGGCCGCGACGTGGCGACGCCAGGGGGTCTCGGTGCCGATCTCCGTGAACGTCTCCGCGCGCGAGCTCAGCGAGCTCGACCTGGCAGCGCGGTTGCGCAAGGAGCTGGCGCGCTTTCAGCTGCCCGGTCGCGCGCTCTGCCTGGAGGTCACCGAGGAGGCAGTCCTGCGCGACCCCGAACGCGCCCGCGCGACGCTCGGCCAGGTACGCGCCCTCGGCGTGATGGTGGCGCTGGACAGCTTCGGTGCGCGGGACGCCTCGATCACGCTCCCGCGAAACCTGCCGCTGGACATGATCAAGCTCGACCGCGGCCTGATCCAGACGTTCGAGCGCGATCGCGACACGCAAGCGATGGTCGCGGCGATGATCGCGCTCGCGCACAAGTCCGGCCTGACGGCGGTCGCCGTGGGGATCGAAACCAACCGTCAGCTGGCGCTGGCGCGCGAGCTGGACTGCACAGAGGGCCAGGGCTTTCTGCTGCACCGGCCCGACTCCCCCGAGCGCCTGCGATTCGCGGGAACCGAAGGGGCGGTAACGTCCGCACCATGGCGTCCGCGCGTGCGACTGGGCGAGAACAAGAGGCGTCGCTGAGCGACGCCGGGGCGGTCGCGCGCTACAAGCGCGAGGCGGCAAGCTCGGCGGCGGAGCTCGTGCAGGACGGGATGCGCGTCGGGCTGGGCACCGGGTCGACGGTCGCCTACCTGCTGGAGGCGCTCGCCGGGCGCTCGCTGTCGCAGGCTCGCTTCGCCGTCACCTCGCCGGCCACCGAGCGCGCGGCACGGGCCGTCGGCCTGACGGTCGCCGGCCTCGACGAGCTGGTCGAGCTCGATCTGGCGATCGACGGCGCCGACCAGGTCGACCCGCAGGGCTGGCTGATCAAGGGCGGCGGCGCGGCGCACACGCGCGAGAAGATCGTCGCTGCGGCGGCGCGCCAGTTCGTCGTGATCGTCTCGCAGGAGAAGCTCGTGCCACGGCTCTCCGCCCCGGTCCCGCTGGAGCTCGTGCCGTTCGCCGTGCAGACGACGCTGTCGGCGCTCGGCGAGGCCCGCCTGCGTGACGTGCCGAGTAGCCCAGACGGGGGCGTGATCGCCGACTACCTCGGGCCAATCGCCGACCCGCGGGCGCTGGCGGGCCGGCTGAGCGCGCAGCCGGGCGTCGTCGAGCACGGCCTGTTCGAGCCGGAGATGGTCAGCGCGATCGTCTCCGCCGGCGAGTCCGGCGTGCAGCGCCGCGGCGGCGCAAAGCCCGGCTCCCGGGCCCGACCTGCCTAAGCTGCGTCGCGCCGGACGACGGGCGCCCCGTCATCGGGCTCCTGCGGGCGCAGCTCCTGCGAGGAGGGCATCGTACGCCGGGCGAGAATGCCGTCGGCGCCGATCGTGTAGGCGCCCATTTGCGCCAGCGGCGGTGAGTAGACGTGCAGGCTAACCGCGGGATCGCTGCCGCCATGGCGCACCCGGTGGATGTCGGCGGGCGAGAAGTGAAAGGCGTCGCCGGCGGCGAACCTGCGCCCGTGCGGCGGACCGCCGATCGCCAGTCGCTCCTCGCGCACCGAGCCACTGACGACCGCCACCGCGCCGGCGGAGACATCATGATCGTGAAACCCCGTGTCCTGGTCGTCCATCCAGCAGATCAGCCACGCGGTGACGTGCGCGTCGTCGAGCAGCTCCTGATAGACGCGCTGGCTTGCGTCGTGGCGGACGAAGTCGATCCACAGCTCGGGCCGGTCGGCGAGCCCGCGCACGAACGCCTCGAGCTCGGCTCCGGTCAGATCGCGGCCGCGCGGGCGCGGGACGGACGACACGCCGCTCGCCGGCGGCTGCTGCAACGGCGGCGCGCCACCGATCGCGGACACCGGCGCGGCGCTCATCGAGCCGCCATGCGGTTGCTCGCGCCGACCGCCCCGGGCACGGCCGCGATGCGCTCGCCCGCTGCTGCCCGGCCGTACTGGCCGAGCGCACGGCGCGTGCCGTCGCCGACGGCCTCCCAGTCGAGCTCGCCGAGGATGCCGTGCTCGGCGGGGTCGACGACGGGCCGGTCCGATCCGTACAGCAGCTGGCCGGCGCCGACGATCTCGCGCAGCAGCCGCAAGGCCTCGGGGCCGTAGGAGGAGGTCTCGTAGAAGATCAGCGGGTCGACGTCGCGCACGGCCGGCCCGCCGCGCGAGCTCAGCCGCTCGGCGTGCAGCGGCGCGAGGCCGGCGAGCATCGTGAAGACGACGCGAAGCCGCGGGTGCTCGGCGCGCCCGGCGCTGACGAACGCCAGCCACGCGGCGTGCATGTCCGAGACATAGCGCGTTAGCGCCGACCACCACAGCGGATCGGACAGCGAGGGCTCGCCGGCCGCGGCAAAGCCAGTGCGCGCAGCGCTCAGCCCCGGCCCCGGGTGCACGAGCAGCGGGGCCTCGGCTTGCTCCAGCCTGCGCAGGACCGGTCGCAGCCGCTCCAGCGAGTCGACGCTCCGCAGGGCCCCGGCTGGCAGAGAAATGCCGATGCATCCACGGGCGAGCGCCTGATCGACGTCCTGAGGATCGGCGCGGTCGAGCGCGATCGCGCCCCACGCGCCGAACGGCTCGCCGAGCTCGAGCGCGCCCTCGTGGTAGGCGTCGATCAGGGCCAGCGCCTGCTCGCGCGGCAGCGACTCGATGCCGAGCGGGCTCGACAGGCAGACGAGCGCGCGGTCGAGGCCGTCGCCTTCGACGAGCGCCGCACGCCGGCCGGCGGTCTCGCCGGAGCGCTCGACGACGTATGGCCGCTCGCCGGCAATGAACAGCACGGTCAGGCCTTGCTCGCTGCGCACGAACGGCAGCTCCTGGCGCGCCTGCAGCGCCTCCACGAGCGGCTCGGTCCACAGGTGTTGGTGCACGTCGATCTTCATCAGAGGGCTGTTCGGTGGTCCAAAAGAGCTCGAGGGGAGCGAAATACTAGTTTGACGATCTGTTTTATGGACTTTAGCATATGCCCTCCCTGCGAAGGGCGCGAGAAGCATCTCGGGCGGCGCTGGTGAGGCGGTGTTGGCGCTGCAGCGGCGAGTTCGCTCAATGGCCGCCCGGAGGGCGACTGAGCGCCGCAGCGATGCCTGCGTGAGCTTTCGTGCCCGGCGGTGTCTCAGTGGGATGAGGCAATGGCGGAGTACCCTCGGTGAGTCGCCATGGCGGTGGCTGGCGTGCGTGAGCGCATGGTCGGCTGAGACGGCGCCCGAGCCTAGGCGGCTCATCCAGCCACTCGACGACGGTTTGGTTCAATCCCGAGGCATCGCTCCGATGCACCACCATTGAGGTCGGACACACTTGAACTGGAGCAATCGCCGGAGCCGGGAGAGTAAGCGCGAACAGGGGGACGCTCCGCCATCCGTCGGCGCAGCCGTGGCGAAGTTCGCGATCGGAGGCCTTGTGGCGACGCTCGTCCTGGCCGCTGTTGGCGTGGTCGTCTTGAGGCGAATCAGCCGCGACGACGCGATCAACAACGCGAAGAAGCTAACTGCTGTAGTCGGCAGAGACGTGGTGCAACCGACGCTGAGCGACTCGCTTCTGCAGGGTGATGCGGCCGCGAGAGCTCGGCTTGACCGCGTTGTGCGCGCGCACGTGCTGAAGGGTGACGTTCTTCGCATCAAGTTGTGGAGTGCCGACGGTCGGATCCTTTACTCTGATCGCCCCCAGCTGGTGGGTTCGCGCTACGCGCTCGGCAAGGACGAGGAGGATGTGCTGCGGCTCGGCGGGGTCAAGGCGGATATCAGCGACGTGTCGCGCCCGGAGAACAGGTATGAGCGCAACGCGGGCAAGCTGCTGGAGGTCTATCTGCCGATCCGCACCCCCAGTGGGCGTCCGGTGCTGTTCGAGGCGTATCTTCGCTTCAGCACGGTTGAGGCCACGGGCCGCAACCTGTGGGCCAAGTTCCTTCCGGCGCTGATCGGAGCACTGATCGTGCTGCAGCTGATCCAGCTGCCCCTTGCTCACTCGCTCGCTCGGCGGGTCGCCCGCGCCCATCGCGACCGCGCCGAACTTCTGAAGCGGGCCCTCGACGCATCTGAGATCGAGCGCCGCCGGATCGCCGCCGACCTTCACGACGGGACCGTGCAGGAGCTGGTCGCCGCCTCCTATGGGCTTTCCGCAGCCCGCGAGCGAGTCGGCGCCGAGGACGAGGCCGCCGACGCGCTCCAGCGTGCGGAGGCGAGCTGCCGCTCCGCTGTGCGCGAGCTGCGCAGCCTGCTCGTCGAGATCTATCCCCCGCGGCTACACGACGCGGGGCTCGTCAGCGCGTTGGAAGACCTGATCACCCCGCTCGAGCAGAAGGGAATCCAGGCGACGGTGGAGTCACCGGCTGACCTGCGACTGCCCGACGAGACGACATCTCTGCTTTACCGAACCGCGCGCGAGGCGCTGCGCAATGCGGCCGAGCACGCCGAGGCGCGGTCTGTCCGGGTAAGTCTGGCGCGCGAGAGCGGCAGGGTGACGCTGTCGGTTGCCGATGACGGGCGTGGCTTCATTCCCGACGACGCGCTCGCGCGCCCCGCGGAGGGACATTTCGGATTACGCCTGCTCAGCGACCAGGTGCGTGACGCGGGCGGTACGCTCACGATCGACTCGACGCCTGGCGACGGATCGAAGCTCCGCGTTGAGGTGCCGGCGTGATCCGCGTGGTGGTCGTGGACGATCATGAGCTCGTGCGTGCAGGCCTGGTGGAACTTCTCAGCTCCGCCGAGGACATCGAGGTGGTCGGGACCGCGGCCGACGGCGGTGGCGCACTGGAGGTCGTGTCCGCCCACAGGCCGGAGGTCGTGCTGATGGACCTCTCGATGCCCGGCGTCGGTGGAATCGAGGCGACGCGCAGCATCCTCGCCGAGCACCCGGACATCCGGGTGATCGTCTTGACGTCGTCTTCGGTCACCTCGGAGGTGCTCGGCGCGCTCGACGCCGGCGCCATCGGCTACCTGCTCAAGGACGCGAGCCCCGATGAGCTGCGCGGGGGCATCCGCGCGGCCGCCCGCGGCGAGTCGCCGCTGTCCCCAAAGGCCGCCCACGCGGTGATCGCTGCGCGTGACGTAGGACAGGAAGCGCCCGAATTGAGCGCACGCGAGCGTGAGGTGCTGAGCTGCGTCGCCGAGGGCCTTCCGAACAAGCTGATCGCACGACGGCTGGAGATCAGCGAGAAGACCGTCAAGTCCCACCTGACCAGCATCTTCCAAGCGATCGGCGTGAGCGATCGCACGCAGGCGGCCCTGTGGGC
>JAXDGQ010000176.1:0-12601 GCA_034664965.1 Solirubrobacteraceae bacterium
CCCGGGCGCACCCAGCAGCTGCTGAACCTCGTGCTGCTCCTCGTCGCGGTGGCCTGCGCGGTGGCGATCGTGGCGGGCTCGCACTCCGAGCTGCTGATCATGGTGCTGCTGATCGCCGCCGGGGTCCTCGGCAACTTCGTGGTGCTGCCAATCGGCGGCGCCGACATGCCGGTCGCGGCGGCCGACAGTCCCGTGAATGCGTTCAGCAGCGAGATCACCACGGGCATGTCCGCCCCGCCGATCGGCAGGACCACGGCGTTGCCGAGCAGCGCCGAGCAGACGAGCAAGCCGATGAAGATCGCTTCGGAGTGAGAGCCGGCGGCGATGTCCACGCCGGCGGCGACCGCAAGGATCAGCAGCACGAGGTTTACGATCTGCTGCGCCGAGCCGAAGCTGATGGGGCGTCCTGGGATGATTTCCTGGAGCTTGCCGAAGGCGATGTTCGAGCCCCAGAAGGAGACCGAGCCGACGATCGCCGCGAACAACGAGAAGACGGCGACGTAGGTGGGGGTGTTGGCGAAGCCGTCCG
Source organism: Solirubrobacteraceae bacterium (assembly GCA_034664965.1). GTDB lineage: Bacteria > Actinomycetota > Thermoleophilia > Solirubrobacterales > Solirubrobacteraceae > Palsa-744. Next base: position 530 of record JAXDGQ010000176.1, read on the forward strand.
TCAGGCGGAACTCGGCCCAGGAGATCAAGAACACGGCGCCGCCGCCGACGCCGTTGAACAGCGCGACCATCTGCGGCATCGCGGTCATCTTCACCTGCCGGGCCGCCGGCACGCCGACGGCCGTGCCGAGCGCGACCCCGAGCACGATCAGCCCCCAGTTGCCCTCGGACCGGTTCAACAGGGTCGCGACCACGGCGACCGCCATGCCGACCGCCGCGATGCGGTTGCCGCGAACCGCCGTCGTCGGGCCGGAGAGCCCGCGCAGGCCCTGGATGAACAGGGCGAAGGCGACGATGTAGAGGACGTCGAGGAAGTTCCGGTCCTGCAAGAACGAGCTGGCAAGGGTCACTGCGCCGGCCCCTCGCCGTCGCCGTCGCCGCTGGGCGGTTTGGGCTTGGACTTGAACATCTCGAGCATGCGGTCGGTGACGAGGAAGCCGCCGACGACGTTGATCGTGCCGAACGCGATCGCGATCACCAGGATGACCTTGTTGAACGTGCCGTTGCCGGAGATGCCGACGATCAACAGGCCGCCGAGCAGCACGATCCCGTGGATCGCGTTGGTGCCCGACATCAGCGGCGTGTGCAGCGTGTTGGGCACCTTGGAGATGACGACGAAGCCGATGAACCCGGCGAGCACCAGGATCGCCAGGTTGGTGGTGAGCGTGCTCGCGAGGATCACGAAGGCTCACCTCCCCCCGGTGTATCGCCCGGCGTATCGACGCCGACACCCGATCTCGCCCCGGGCGGGGAGCCGCCGGTGCTCCCCGCGGCCTTCTCCACAGCCGCCTTGGCGCCAGGATTGACGATCTCACCGTCGCGCACGACGCACGCGCCGGCGATGATCTCGTCGTCGAAGTCGAGCTTCAGCGTGCCGTCCTCGGCGACGAGCAGCTCGAGCAGCGCGAGCACGTTTCGGGCGAACAGCTGCGAGGAGTGCTCGGGCATGCTCGACGGCAGGTTCAGCGGCGAGGCGATCTTCACGTCGTGGCGCACGACGGTCTGCCCAGGCACGGTCAGCTCGCAGTTGCCGCCCGTCTCGCCGGCGAGGTCCACGATCACAGAGCCGGGCTTCATGCCCGCGACGGCCTCCGCGGTGACGAGCCTCGGCGCCGGGCGCCCGGGAACCAGCGCCGTCGTGATGACGACATCAAAGCCCTTGATCGCGTCCGTCAGCGCCTGCTGCTGGCGGGCGCGCTCCTCGTCGGTCAGCTCGCGCGCGTAGCCGCCCTCACCGCTGGCCTCCAGACCGAGGTCGAGCCACTGCGCGCCGAGCGACTGCACCTGCTCGGCGACCTCCGGGCGCACGTCGTAGCCGGTCGTGCGCGCGCCCAGGCGCTTGGCGGTGGCGAGCGCCTGCAGCCCGGCCACGCCGACGCCCAGCACGAGCACCTTCGCCGGCGGGATCGTGCCCGCGGCCGTCATCAGCATCGGGTAGAAACGACCCATCTCCTCGGCGCCGAGCAGCGCGGCCTTGTAGCCGGCGACGTTGGCCTGCGAGGACAGCGCGTCCATCGACTGGGCCCGCGAGATCCGCGGAATCGCCTCCATCGCAAAGGCGGTCGCGCCCGCGTCGGAGAGCGCGCGCGTCGTCTGCGGGCTCGACAGCGGCGCGAGAAAGCCGATCAGGATCGATGAGGAGCCCAGCGAGCGGATCCGCTCGGGGTCGGGCGGCGCGATCGTCAACACCACGTCGCAGCTCCAGACCGCGGCAGTGTCGGCGCTCATTTGCGCGCCGGCCTCTGCGAAGGCTTCGTCGGGCACGAGCGCGTCGTCGCCCGCGCCGTTCTGCACGACGATGTCAAGACCCTTGGCCTTGAGCTTGCTCACGACCTCCGGCACGAGCGCCACTCGATGCTCGCCCGCCGCGGTCTCCTTCGGAACGCCGATGCGCATGGAAGGGCGGGAACGTATCCCATCGCGCCGACCGGAGGCGGTCAGGTCGCGCGCCTATCATCAGGGCTGAGCCGGCTGCGGCGCGGCTCGCGAGCCAATGACGGTCAACCTGACACGCATCTACACCAAGCTCGGCGACGGCGGCGAGACGCACCTCGGCGACATGAGCCGCGTCTCCAAGCTGCATCCGCGCGTGGAGGCATACGGCACGGTCGATGAGCTCAACGCCACGATCGGCGTCGCGCTGCTCGCACCCGGCCTGCCCGAGCAGTTCGCGCAATGGCTGGCGCGCGTGCAGAACGACCTGCTCGACGTCGGCGCCGACCTTTCGGTGCCGGCGCCCGACGCGGCTTCCGGCGCGGACGCACGCACGCGGCTGCGCGTCGGCGGCGAGTACACCGAGTGGCTGGAGCGCGCCTGCGACGAGGTCAACGCGACACTCGCGCCGCTGCGCTCATTCGTGATCCCCGGCGGCACCCCGGCGGCGGCTCACCTGCACGTCTGCCGTACGGTCTGCCGGCGCGCCGAGCGCCGGGCGATCGCCGTCGGCGAGGCCGGCAACGCGGAGGTGGTCCGCTACCTCAACCGCCTGTCGGACCTGCTGTTCATCCTCAGCCGCGCCGCCAACAGCGAGCCGGGTGCCAGCGAGCAGGCCGAGCCGCTGTGGCAGCCGGGCGCGCACGGCGCGGACGGGGCTGCGGGCCAGTCCTGAGAGCCGGCCCCGCCGCTCGCTCCGCTGACTGGGCCTAGCCCGCGGTCCGGCGCGAAGGCCAGCGTCGTTCTGACCAGCGCACGCCGGCGACCGCCAGCGCGGTCCACAGCAGCGCTGTCAGGTAGCCGCCGAGCACGTCGCTGGGCATGTGCCAGGCGCGGATCAGCAGCGCCGCGCCGACGGCCAGCGCGAACACGCCGCCGAACCCGGCGACCGCCGGCCGCGCGCGCCGGGGCGCGACGAGCACTGCGCTCAGCGCGAGGATCGCTGCCGCCGTGGAGTGCCCGCTGGGGAAGGAGGCCGGGCCGATATGCGTGAAGCCGATGCGCATGTGCGGGTGCGCGAGCAGCGGCTTGAGGATCTCCGCGCTCAGCGGCGCCAGCGCCAGCACGAGGACGACGGCGGCCGCGACCCGCGGACGCTCACGGGCGAGCGCGACGAGTACCAGCGCCACGCCCCAGATCGTGAACAGCAGCGGATTGAGCAGGCTGAGCAGGCGTTCGGCGACGCCATTGACGGTGGCGCCTTCAAGCGCGACGAAATGGTGCAGCAGGACGGCGTCTCTGAGATGGGCCGCCGGGATCAGCTCGGCGACTGCCCAGACCAGCGCGAGGGCGGCCACACACAGCCCGGCCAGCGCCAACGGGCCGGCCACCGGCCACCGTCGCTGCTCGGCGCCGTCGGCCATGAAGGCTCGCGGCATCGGCGCAGGCGTCGCGTATGGGTACCCGGACATGTCTGCAAATGGTACGACGGGCGCTAAAGGCCGCCTGAAGCGACTCCCGGAGGCGTCCGGCGGCCGAAGGCGCGCCCCAGAGGGCGATCAGCCGGCCACCGGGAACGTCTTTGCGGCCAACGCGATCAGCGTCTGCGCCGTGACCCAGACGGGCGTCTGCGCGCTCGTGCGCGAGTAGCGCACGCTGCCCCCCGGCGCGAGCAGGCTTTCCAGATAGCCGATCGGCGAGCGGCTGCCGTGGCGGCGAACGCCGGCGGGATCGCGCCCGCCGGCGATCAGGCCCTGCACCGCCCAGGCGGTCGACTGCGCGTTGGATTCGCCTGCGAACTGCTGTGGAAAGCCGCCGTCGGGGTTCTGCGAGCGCGTCAGATAGCCCGTGGCGAGACCGAGCACCCGGCGGTTGCGCGCCCCCGCATCGGCGAGCGCCTGCAGCGCGGCGCCGGTGTCGTCGACGTCGCTGCGCGAGCCGCGCGCGCCGAAGCCGAACCCCCCGTCGCCGTTCTGCTGGCGCTCTATCCAGCCGGCCGCTTCGCGGATCGCGCTGAAGCGCGCCGAGTGCCCGGCGGCGCGCAGGGCGAAGACCGCGAAGGCCGTCAGGTTGACCTGATGTGCGAACGAGTCGTCGGCGGCGCGCGCGCGCAGGACTTCGGCGACGAGATTGCGCCCGCCAAAGGAATACGGCGACGCGCCACAGGCCCGCGCCGCGAGGATCGTGCGCTCAGCGTCGCCGACGCCGTTGAGCGTCGCCGCTTCCCCGCGCAGCGAGTCGAGCACCGAGCGCCCGTGGCGCCGGAGGGTCGCCGGGTTGCGCCCGGCGGCGGCGAGCCCCATCGCCGCCCAGGCGGTGTAAAGCTCGCTGCTGCGTTGCCCGCCGGCGCTGCCGAAGCCGCCGTCGGCGTTCTGCGCAGAGGAGAGGTAGGAGAGCTCGCGGGTGAGCGACGCCGCCGAGGCGACGTGCGCCCCGGCGAGCGCCAGCGCGAGCGCGAGCGCGACTGCGACGAGACCTCCAGGCGCGCCCAGCGTTCGCAGCCCGCCGCCGGGTGCAGCGCCTGGCGGCTGCGTGGCGGGGGGTGCAGGCGCGGGCTCGACGGGCTCCCAGGCGACGTCCATCCGCGAGCGCATGCGCGCCAGCAGCCGCGCGAGCTCCGGCGCGAAGGCCAGGCCGAACAGGAAGCTCGCGACCAGGTCCGCCAGGTCGAAGGGTAGCCCGGTTGCGGCGACTGCCAGCAGCGCCGCCGGGGTGTGGCTGGCGCCGATCGTCCACTGGTAGACGTTCATCAGCTCCTTGGCCGCAAGCGCGGCCAGCCCCGCCGCGAGCGCCAGCTGCACGCGGCCAAGGCGCCGCCGGCTGAGCGTGCCCAGCGCCGCGCCGCCCAGGCCCACCAGGCCCCACGCGGCCATCTGCCACGGCGTGTAGGGGCCCTGTCCGAGCACGAAGTTCGACGCGAGCATGCCCAGCGCGCCAACCGTGAATCCCGGCAGCGGCCCGAGCGCGTAGCCCACCACGAGCGTCATCGCCGTGATCGGCTTGACGTCGGGGATCGCCACGAACGCGTCGCGGCCGAGCGCCGCCACCGCCGCGAGCGTGCCGACGACGGCCACCATCCGGGCCGACGGCCGCGCGCGCTCGTAGGCCAGCCAGCCGAGCGCGAGCACGACCGCGACGATCAGAAACGAGGCCAGCGGCCAGCTCACAGCGCCACCTCCAGCGGGACGCGCCGGCGCAGCAGCTCGGCGCCTTCCTCCGGCAGCAGCGCCCCGCCCGCGCCGCCGAGTATGCGGGCCGTCTCGGTGGCGAAGTACCAGCCTCCGGCAAGCAGCTCGCGCGTGGGTCCGTCGGCGATCACGCGCCCGTCGGCGAGCAGCACCGCGCGCTCCGCGCATGCCGCAGCGAACTCGGGGTCGTGCGTGGCGACGATCACCGCCTGTCCGTCCTCTGCGCGCCGGCGCAGCTCGGCCGCGAGCTCGGCCTTGGCCTGGCGGTCCATCCCTCGCGTCGGCTCGTCCAGCGCCAGCACCGCCGGGGGCGCCTGCAGATCGTCGTCGCGAGTCGGCTCATGGCGCTTTTCGCCCTGGGCCGGGTCGCCCAAGTCGGTGACAATGGCCAGCGCCAGGCGCTGGCGCTCGCCGCCGGAGAGGTCGCGCGGGTGGCGCGCGGCCATCGCGGTGAGTCCCGCGGTGGCGAGGGCCTGGCCGGAGAGCTCCTCGTCGACGCGCTCATGGATGAAGTAATCGCCGGGGTTCTGCAGCAGCAGCGCCACCCTGCCGGAGCGCTCGATGCGCCCGCGCGTCGGCTCCAGCAGGCCGGCCGCGTGGCGCAGCAGCGTCGACTTGCCGGCGCCGTTGCGACCCATCAGCGCGACGCTCTCCCCGGGCGCCACCGCGAGTGTGGCGCCACGCAGGATCGCCGGACCGTCGCGCAGCTCGTGCCACACGCCGCGCATCGCCAGCGCGGACGGCGTGCGCGCGCGGCGCGCCCCCTTCAGGCGGGCGGCCCGGCGAACCGGCGCGGGCGCGGCGCGAGGGCGCTCGTGCCCGTCTTGATCTGGCAGCAGCGCCAGCGAGCGAAGCGCCGCACGCGCCTGCTTGACCCCGACGGGAGCCGGGTGAAGGTCGCACAGCGCAAACAGCTTGGCGCCGGGCGTCTGCAACGCCGGAGCCCGCTCGCTGGCCCACTGCATGAAGGCCGCCGGATCACCGTCGCATGCGAGGCGCCCGTGCTCGAGCGCGATCACGCGGTCGGCGCCCGTCAGGCAGCGCTCCAGCCGGTGCTCGGCCAGCACCACGGTCGTCTCCCACTCCTGGTTGAGCCTGCGCAGGAGCCCGATCAGCTCATCGCCCGCCACCGGATCCAGCTGCGAGGTCGGCTCGTCGAGGAGCACGATCTGCGGCCTTCCGGCGAGCGCGGCACCCAGCGCGACGCGCTGCTTCTCCCCCCCGGAGAGCTCGGGCGTGGCGCGGTCCAGCAACGCGTCGATGCCGAGCGCGAGCGCGACCTCCTCGACCCCGCGCGCGACCGCCGCCGCGCTCTCGCCGCGGCTTTCCAGCGCGAGCGACAGCTCGGCGCGCACAGAGCTCGTCACCAGCTGCGTCTCGGGATCCTGGAACAGCGCGCCGGCGAACGCCCCGAGCCGCGCCGGACCGTGCTCGCGCGTGTCCAGCCCGGCGAGCTCCACCCGACCGGCGAACCGGCCGCCGTGAAAGTGCGGCGCCAGTCCGCAGGCCGCGCGCAGCAGCGTGGACTTGCCGCTCCCCGACAGGCCCGCGAGCAGGACGAACTCGCCCGGCTCGATCTCCAGGCTGACGCCGCTCAGCGCCGGGCGCTCGACGTCCGGGTAGCGATAGGTGACGTTCGCGAACGACAGCACAGCAGCGGTCACGGCTCGATCCCCCGGCGATCGCAGAACGGCAGCAGCGTCGCGGCGATCAGCGCGGCGGCGAGCGCGAACGTGCCGGCGCCGGTCGGCAACTCGATCCGCGGGTAGGAGGCAAAGGAGGCGACGCCGGTCGCGCGCCCGGCGATCGCCAGCGCGAGAATCGCGACCGCCGACGCCGCGAAGGCGATGTCGTGACGCGAGAGCGGGCGGCGGACGGGACGACGCGCCCTTGCGGCGCCGCGGGCCGCCGCAAAGCCGCGCACCTCGAGCGTGGCCGCGACGTCCATGGCGCGATCCAGCGAGCCGGCGACCACCGCGCTGAGCAACGCCACGCGCCCGCGCGCGCCGGTCGGCGCACCGCCGGGACGCGTGCGCTGTGCCTCGGCCAGGCGCTGGGAGTCGGCCGCCAGCACCGGCAGCATGCGCGTCGCCAGCGTGGCAGTCAGCGCCGAGCGAAACGACAGCCGGCGGAACATGCGCAGCATCTCGTCGGGGTCGACCGCGAGGCCCGCCAGCCCAGTGACCAGGATCAGCAGGGTGACCTTCAGCGCGATCACGCCGCCGTAGGCGGCCGCCTCCACCGTCAGGTCGCCCTGGCCGAAGGGGCCCAGGTCGCCCAGGCGCGCAAACACGGTCAGGCCCTGGCGGGTGACGAGCACGTTGACGAGCACGATCGGCAGCGCGACGATCATCGCCGTGCGCAGCGAGCGCGTCAGGCGCAGCCCGACGCCGGCGCCCCAGCCGGCGCCGAGCACGGCAACGAGCAGCGCGAGCAGACACAGCGGGTGGTAGAGGACCAGCTCGGCGGCCGTCAGCGACAGCGCCCACGCCGCGCCGATGCTCGCGCGCGTGGCGTGCAGGGGGCTGGCGATGCGCCGGTAGAAGAGCAGCGTCCCGACCATCGACTCACGCCCCCGGCCGCGGCAGGCCGAGCGGGCCGCCGGCGCCGACCGCGACGGCGAAGCGGTTGCGCAGCGTCGCGTCGTCGAACGCGCTTGCCGCGCGCGACACGCCGGCGGCGTCGGTGCCGGTCACGGCCCACACCGGAGCATCTTCTCCGTTGCGCGTGGCCGCGATCAATCCGGCGCCGGCCGCGAGCGTCTGCGTGGAGCGGGCGGCTTCGTCCAGCAGAGTCAAGGTCGTGCCCGACGCGGAGAAGCGCGCGTACACGCCGCTCGCGCCCGGGCCGCTGCTCAGTTCGCGCACGTCCGACACGCCGGCGATCTCGCGCCAGGTGCCGACGGCCACGCGGAGCGTGTGCGCGGCCCCCGCGCCGCTGCCGAGCGCCGCGACCGCCGCCGGCACGTGCTGCGCCCGCAGCCGGTCGGTGACCGTCCGGCAGGCATTGCCGCTCACGTTCGCGCATTCCACGCGAACGGGCAGGCGCTTTCCGCCGATGCCGTTGAGAAACGGCTGCGGGAACGAGCCGACGACGGCGGGGATGTCATCTGTGGCGCTCCAGTTGTGCCGGTCCCACCAGATGTGATCGCCGCCGTGCACGCTCGTCCCGGCCGCGCCCTTGGAAGCCTCGAGGCCGTTGACGTAATAGAACCAATCGACCGAGTGCCCGCCGCTCTGGCCGCCCTGCAGACCGTCGATGCTCTGCACGAAGCCACCGCCGAAGCGCGTGGACACGGTCGCATTGCGCGTCAGCAGGCTCATCACGGTCTCCTGTCCGCGCGCCTGCGGCGCGCCCCAGGAGCGCAGGACCTGCGCGCCGAAGTCGCGCGTGACGACCAGCCCGACGGCGCTCGGAGCCTTGCCGGCGCCGAGGCCGCAGCCGCAGACCAGCAGCGCGAGCGCCACCAACAGCGCGAGCGCCGCGGCAGGCCTAGCGGACATAGAAGACGATCCGCGAGCTGCCGCGCGCGAGGCTCGTTTTGTTGCCGGCCGTGTCCGTCGCCTGCACGTCGAGCACGTAGCGCCCGCGCACCAGCGCCGCCGGCAGCAGGTAGGAGAAGGCCGAGCTCGTCGACACCTTGAAGAAGCTTCCCTGGCCGCAGCGACGACGCGCGAACCGCGCGCTGATGCCGTTGAAGGCCGAGCAGCGCCCGCGATAGGACCGTCGCAGCTTCAGGCTCACCGACGCGAGCGAGGTGTGGGCGAGCACCGTGCCGCTGAGCAGTCGCGGTGCGCGCTTGGCCGGATAGACATGACCGTCGAGCACGCCCGTCGCTTTCGCCACGACCGCATACGCGCCCGTGTAGGCGACGGTCGCTCCGAGCACGCCGGACGAGCCGGTCCTGCCCGCGGCCGACGGCGTGGTGCCGCAGTTGCCGTCGTTGCCTGCGTGCACGCACACCGTCGTCTCCGAGCGAACCGAGCCCGGCGCGGTCACGCCAACCATCACCGTGCCGGCTTGCGACACCGCGAGCATCGCGTTCCCGGCGGAGTCCGTCGTCGCGCTCGCCGTACCCGCGCTGACCGTCGCCCCGCTCGCTGGAGACGGCGCGCCGTTGGCGTTGGCGTAGGAGGTGACCTTCACCGCGAACGGCGTGCCCGCTTCGGCCACGGCCGGGGCGGCGATCCCGAGCGGGTTCGGCGCAGGCGGGCAGGCGCCGGTTTCGCTGAAGCAGTCGGGAAAGAACAACAGGCTGTCGCCCGAGTTGAGCTCCGCTTCGCAGATGCCCTTGCTCGACGGGGTGTTGTTCAGCCAGAAGCTCCAGAAGAAGTTGGCGGGCGCGCCGAATTCGAACTGGTGCGCCTCGCCGAGGATCGTTTCGACCGAGTAGCCGAGGCCGCTGAAATACGCTCCCGCCCAGCCGCCCGACGTCGCCAGCTCGAGTGCGCCGGCGGCGCTCGTGCCGCTGCACGCGTCGGCCGGTTTGCCGTCCTTGACGACCAGCGCAGCGTTGGTCGTGACCGTGGTCGGCGCGAGCAGCGTGCGTTCGCTTCCCTCCACGCGGACCGTCACCGAAGCGGGTGCGGCCGCCTGGGCGACCGCTGCGGTCGCGAGCAGCAGCAGGCATGCGGCGAGTAGCGCCTTGGGCATACGACGAGATGTGAGCATGGAGCCAACCCCTTTCCACGAGGGCTTGTGGGCTTCGGCCGGAGGCAGGTCTCCTGGCTCCCGGGACTACCTCTCCGGGCCTTCCCGTTCCGCGAGGCGGACCGGTGGCTGCGCGCTCGCGCGCGCTCCGGCAGGCATCCCCGGTCACAGTGGCGGGTCCGCGTCGGATTCGCACCGACTTCCCTTCACCACCGGCCGTTGAACGAGCCGATCCTACTCCACGCGCGAGGACACGGCCAGCTCAGCGCTCCTACCGCGTCGCTGAACCGAGCGACCCCTCCCCACTTCGCCGGGCGGAGCGGCGGCGAGACTTGCAGCGGCGGCGGCGGGCTCGCGGGCCCGCCTCACAGCCCCGCGCGAGCGACACGCGCGTCGGCCGTCAACCGATCAATCGATCAAATCGGAGTCGACGTCGGCCAATGCCGCGCGCTGCGCGTCGTCGAGCGCCCGCCGCTCGACAATCAGGCGCCGCGCTACGTCGAGGTCGTCGGAGCGGCCGAACGTCAGCGCCGCCTTGACCGCGCCGTCCTTCAGGTACCAGTTGGTGAACTTCCCGTCGGCGAGCGAGCCGCGCACGATCTCCTGGTCCCACTCGTAGGCCGGCCCGACGTACTCCAATTCGCCCCAGTCGGCGAGCACCGAGTAGAAGTACGGGACCTCAGAGTGCGCGACGTCGCGCCCGAGCATGTTCAGCGCCGCCGTCTTGCCGTGGTTGAACGCCACGTCCCAGTGCTCGATGCGCACGTGCGCGCCGCCGTGCACGACCGACTCGTATTCGCAGATGTCGCCCGCCGCGAAAACATCCGGCGCCGAGGTCTGCAGCCGCGAGCTGCAGGTCACGCCGCCGCGCTCGCCCACCTGCAGGCCCGCGCGCTGGGCCAGCTGGATGTCCGGCGTCACGCCCGCGCCGATCACCACCGCGTCCGCAGGCAGTTGCAGGCCATTGCGCGTGACGACCTCAGAGACGGTCTCCTGGCCCTCGAAGCGCTCCAGCTCGTCGTTGCCGTGGATCGTGATTCCGTGCGACTCCAGGAGCTCGCGGAAGAAGCCGCCGACCTCTGCGCCGAAGCCGCGTTCGAGCGGGTGCTGCTCCTGCATCACGATCGTGCAGCGCTTACCCAGCAGCGTCAGCGACGCCGCCACCTCGCAGCCGATGTAGCTGCCGCCGATCAGCACCACGTTCTCCGCGTCGGCCACACCCTCGCGGATCGCATCGGCGTTGCCCAGCGTGCGCAGGTAGTGGATCTGCTCCAGATGGCAGCCGTCCACGTTCAGGCGGCGCACGTTCGCGCCCGTCGCGATCAGCGCCTTGTCGAACTCGATCTCCTGCTTGTTCGACAGCTTCACCGTGCGCGAGTGAACGTCCAGCGCCGTCACGCTCGTGCGCTTGAGCAGCTCCACGTTCTGCTCGCCCCACCAGTCGTCCGGGCGGAAGTAGGTCTCCTCGCGCTGCTCCTTGCCCTGCAGGTACCACTTCGAGCAGTCCGGGCGGTTGTATGGCGGGTCCGGCTCTCGGCCGACCAGCACGATCTCGCCCCCCGCGCCTTCCTCGCGCAGCCAGCGCGCGCAGTTGGCCGAAGCCAGGCCGCCGCCAATCAGCAGGTAGTCGACCTTGCGGTCAAACATGTGCGTCAACTCTATAGACCGGGCGGATGGCGGACCGACCAGCGCGCCCATGTCGGAATATGGTCGAGGATCCGCCAGCGCGGACCGTCTTGCGCGGCGTTCGGGCCGACGTCGGTGCCCGCGTGGCTGGTATCCAGCCTCAAGCCGGCGATCGTGATGAACGTGTGCGCGGACGGGCTCGTCGTCGAATAGATCGTGACCCATCGTCCCGGCCCGGGCTGGCCCCAGTGCACGTAGTCCTGAGCCAGCGGGTTGTCCTTGAGGATTTCCTCGATGGAGCGTACGCCCGACCGGTACAGCACGAAATTCAGCGAGCTGGAACAGTCCTCTTCCAGCGCTCCGCGGGGGTCGGGATGTCCGCCTGGTCCATAGGAGAGCTGTTGGAGCTCGTTGCCGGAGACGACCATTGCCTGCACGACATCCGGCGCGCCAGCCGGGACAAGCGCCAGGTGCGCGTCAGCGGGCGATAGCGCCGCCCGCTGGCCGGCGATGAACCGCACCGGCGTCGCCGTCTCGGCCTGCAGGCGCAGATCCGCCCCCGTTTCCCCGCCGCCTTCGCCCGCGGGCAGCGCCGTGCTCGTGACCGAAGAGAGCGTCGAGCCGCGATATCTGGCTGCCCAGGTTTCGACATCCGCGACATACCAATCCGCGTGGTTGTACGCGAATATCGCGCGTCGATAGTCGCCCGGTGCGCCCGATGCGGCCAGGTATCGCGC
>JAXDGQ010000177.1:0-9636 GCA_034664965.1 Solirubrobacteraceae bacterium
GGGCGGGCCGGAAAGCACGGGGCGCCATGGTCAGAAGATCATCTAGCCTAGGGCCGTTGCCCCCGGAGGGGTGGCAGAGCGGTTGAATGCGGCGGTCTCGAAAACCGTTGTGCGTCTTATTGGCGTACCGAGAGTTCGAATCTCTCCCCCTCCGTTGTAGTGGCAGAGAGGCACCAACAAGCGAGATCGGCATGCTCGACTGGCGAGATTGAACGGCAAGGCCAACCAGTTAGTTCTCCCCGCGTGATCGCACGCGAAGCCGGTGGGCGAGAATCCCGAGTCGCACTCCTGCGCGCGAGCGCAGGCGATCGTTTCCGGCTATCAGCCAGGGGAGGGTGCGCTGATCGGCGCCGTACTCGTACTTGTAGGGCTCGCCGCCAATCATGAAGTCGTAGTAGTTGCGTCCGCTTTCGATGCTCCAGCGGATGCTATGGGCGATCACGGCATGACCTGGCCGAAGACGCTCAGCACGAGGATCAAAGCCGCTCAGCCAATAGTAAAAGGTGTGATCGTCGACGAAGTTGATGCTGACCCCGATCACCTCGTCGCCGGCCAGCACCTCCCAGACGACGGCCAGTCCGGCTGGAACCATCGCCGATATCGCCTCTTCGGTGAAGCGCCGAAAGCGCTCGCTCGAGTGCTCGGGGTTCATCTCCAAGCCCCGCTCCTGCCACCACCGCGCACGCATCTCCGACCAGCGCTCGACAGCGCCTGCCAGCTCCGTTGGACTCGTCAGCGAGCGGATGATCAGCGTCCCGTCATCGATCGGCCGTGCGCGCCGACGGAATCGCTGGCGCCCGCTGGAGGAGAAGGCACCGAGGTAGTCCTCGTAGCTGTTCGGCAAAGCCATGCCCGGAGACGGCGTTGGGCCAGCCTGAGCAAGCCGCAAACCCGCCGCTCGCGCAGCCGGCTCGAGGACGCTCGCGTCCGGCAGACGGTCGAGTATCAAGGCGTCCCACTGGGCACTTCGGCGTCGCAGCTCCGCGGCGACGCTGCGTGTGACCGCGTCGCGGTCCTGCGGCGCGGCGATCACGTCCCAATAGTTGCCGACGACGGTTCCCAGGCCTTGAAGAAAACGTATTGGTCCTTGCCTCCTCAGCACGAACGCCGCCAGGCCGACCGTCCTGTCGTGCTCTTCGACAACCAGCACCCACGGCTCGCCGATGTCCTGCCAGTGCGATACCCATGGCCTGGTCCACTGCGGAGACGCGAACGGAGTGGCTGCTCGATCGCTCGCGAACAGCGCGCCACAACGATCGAGGAGGTCGTCGATTCCGTCGGTCACGAGCGTGACCGTCAAGGCCTGGTCGGGCGTCTTCACGGGGCCGGTCGAGCGGCTGGGGTCGACGATCGGTGCAGGCCCCGGGCGATAGCGGGCACGATCGTACGCCCGGCGAGCAGTGCGCCGGGCACCGGATCATCGCGCAGCCACATTGCCCCGACCCGAGCCCGCCCCGGTCCAGGACGGAGTCCAGAGCGGGCGCCATGTAGGGCCGCAAGGAGGTCGGCTGCCAGCCAGCGGTACGCGATTCCGGCGCGGTAGGTTCCAAGAGGCGGCGTCGGACGCCCGGTGACGACGGCGTGCCAGGCGGCCGGCAGGTTGACTCCGCAGGCCAGCGGTAGCGGCAGACCGAGGTAATAGCGGGGGTTTACGTCGAGCAGAAAGCGGCCCGAGCGGGCCTCGATGAAGTCGAGTTGCACCAACCCCCAGTAGCCGGCGCCGCCGAGCATGCCTGCAACGCTGTCGACGAGGTCCTCGTCCACGGCGACGCTGACGGACCTGCGGATGGATCCAGCATCCACGGGCCAGGTGTCTGTCGCGCGTTCCATGAAGCGCGCGACGACTGCGCCATCGCGGTCGATCACGAGCGCGAGCGAGAGCAATGTCCCGGACACGTGCTCTTGGAGCATCAGCGGCTCATGGTCCGGCAGGCTGGCCAACAGCGTGGCAAGTTCGAGCTCAGTGTGGACGACCCGGGCACTGCTCAGCGCGAGGCCGCCGTACGCAGGCTTGACGACCACCGGGTGGGCGAACGACGTCCCGGCTAGATTTGCCGGACCGCCGCTCGCGAGGATGCGAGGCGACAGAAGTCCCGCTGATTCGGCGAGAGTGCCAAGGCGTCGCTTGTCGCGAAGGCGCTCGAGCACACCGGGCTCCGCAAACGGTCGCACGATGCTCTGCGAGACGCGGGCCTGGCTCCCGAACAGCGCGTCGATGGTCTCCTCGCGGCTCGGGTAGACCACCAGCGGTCCCCAGAGGTCGGCTATTGAGCTGACGCGATCGGCAAACGCCGCGGGGTCCTGACGCACGCTCGGGCCAACCGCCCGGACGCTGGCATAGCGCGACCACAGCCCGGCTGCCCAACGATCGCCGGCAAGCGCACCAACGCTGATTCCCGCGCGACCCAGACTGCGCAGGCCGGCGACGGCGCTGCGCAGTTCCAGGTCAGGAACCAGCGCCTGTGCGGAGCCGGTGAGCGGCTCGGAGCGCATCGCCGGCCGGCGATGCGTGGTCGGCGGTGCCGTGAACGATGGCGTCGTCGCCGGGGCCAGCCTCCTGCGCCCCGTCCGCGACGAGCTTGCTCGGCGCGCGACCCTTTCGGCCGGTGGCTCCATAAGCAGATCATCGGCAGTTCGCTGAATCTCCTGAGCGCGATGCGAGCGCTCTCGCGCACGCTGGGACCCTGCGCCCCCGCGGCTGCCCCCCTTGACGCGTCGCGGTCGATCGGCAAGACTCCTGGGCCGTCCAGAGCTGCTGAGGAATAGGGAGGTTCTGGCATGAGCGCGTGCAGCTGCGCAGTGCCGAGGAGAGTTGGTCGCGTCGTGGTCTTGCTTGGACTCACGGCGTTGTGCTTCGTTGCATCCCTCGCGGGCAGACCCGGCGCCGCGCGCGCGGCGGGCACCCCTGCCACCTTCGGCAAGACGAGCGTCGGCGCCTCGGTAAATCAGTTCTCGGCCGACCGCAAGCGGGTCAACAAGTACACGCTGCCCGCCGCCGGCTCGGTCAGCGAACTGAGCGTATACCTGGCCACCACCGCCAATTCGGGCCAGCAAGTGCTCAAGGGCATCATCTACGCCGACGCCGGCGGGGCGCCGGGCAAGCTGCTGGGCACATCTACCCAGTTGACGTTCACCAGCACCAGCGCGGCGGGCTGGTATCACCTGGCGTTTCCCGCGCCACTGCAACTGGCTGCCGGTGAATACTGGATCGGGGAGATCACCGGCGGGACCAGCGGCGTCGCCGGCTACCGCTACGACAGCGTCGCGGGCGCCCGCGACTGGAACTCGAACGCCTACACCTCTGGACCCGCCGATCCATTCGGCTCGTTCAGCAACGACAACGAACAGATATCGCTCTATGCGACCTACACGCCAAGCGCTTCCCCGTCGCCGATCAACCTGAAGATCGCCCCGGCGATCAGCTCGCTCGCGCTCTCTTGGGGAGTGAGCACCACAGAAGGACTAGAAGGCTTCAGCGTGCGCTGGCGACCGCTCGGGCTCGCGTGGAGCGCACCCGTGGAACTCCCCGCGGGTGCGCGACGCTACACGATCACCGGCCTGAGCAGCCAGCCCTACGAAGTCAAGGTGCGCGCGATCCTCACCGGGGAACTGAACGGCGGGGTCGTGACCGGCGTCGGGACCCCGCTTGACCAGGAAGACCCGAAAGAAGAACCGCCTCCCAACGGCACCGGCCAGGTTCGCTTCGTCAAGGACGCCAACTCGTCCTTCGACGCCGAAGACATCCAAGCCAACTCAGCCTGGATCAACGAACACTTCTACCGCATGACCGGCTACTCGCCATGGTTCGACCGCAACCTCGGCTGGTATCACCGCGCGCGGGTCTACGACGACGCCTACGCGATCTACAAGGGCTCCTCGCTGGCCAGCGAACATTCGGCTTGGATCGTCAGGGATGCCGGCGGCAACAAGCTCTATATCCCCTTCGACTGCTCGGGCGGCAGCTGCCCGCAGTACGCGGCGGACATCTCAAACCCCGCTTGGCGCTCCTATTACATCTCGACGCTCAAGACGACGCTCGCCAAGGGCTACATCGGCGTGTTCGTGGATGACGTGGACATGTGGGCCAACACGAGCAACGGCTCGGGGCAGCTCGTTGCCCCGATCGACCACAACACGGGCAAACCGATGACCGACGAAATCTGGCGCGGGTACTTCGCGACCTTCATGGAAGAACTACGAGCGGCCACCGCGGGCTATGAGATCACCCAGAATCAGGTGTGGAACGTCGCCGGCGGCCCAGCGGGGGACGCGCGGATCGCGCGGTCGATGCGCCAGGCCAACTGGGTCAACATCGAGTTCGGCGTCGATGACAGTGGTCTCACGGGAGGTACCGGATCGCTCTCGGTCAACAGTCTGCTCAACTACGTCGATGCCGTCCATTCGCTGGGTACGGCTGTCGACATGGGGGGCAGAGGGGGCTCGCTGCAAGCACGTCAGTACACCCTCGCTGGATACTTCCTCGTCAACAACGGAAACGACCTGGTGACCGGTAACAGCTCGCAGACGGTCACCAACTTCTGGCCGGGCTGGGGCGTGAACCTCGGCGCAGCCGAAGGGCCGCGCAGCAGGACCCCGGCAGGGCTGTTCACGCGCAAGTTCACGCGCGGCATCGTCTACCTGAACGAGCCGGGCGCGACCACCAAGACCGTTGTCCTCCCCTCGCCGATGAAGAACCTGGCCGGGAAAACCGTGACCTCGATCACGCTGTCCGCGTCCTCGGGCGCGGTGCTGCACAACTGACGGGCACAACCACTCCGCTTTGATCCCCCATTCGGGCCCGTCGACGGGGCGGGCGGGGTGCGCGGCCGTATCCCACTCCCCCCCACGCCGGCCAGCGCCCTCCCCCTGACGCCGAGGTTTGCGCGGCGACGCGTAGGGACGAGGAGCTTTTGCTAGGTTTGCCGATCCGCCAAACGGGCAGCGTACGCGAAGCATGGCGATCGGCTGGCGGGCACCCAAGGAAAGGGGCACGGAATGTTCGGATGGTTCATCCGGGGCGCTTGCAGTGCGCCGTAGGGTCGCGGCAGGTCGTAGACGACGCGCAGAGCTGCTCGGGAGAAGGTTGCTCGTGCTCACCGGGCTGGCGCTGCTTGGCGGCCCGTCGACGCTCGCCAGCGGGCAAGCTGCTCGCGCGCCGGCAAAGCGCGCGCACAACTGGCACGCCGCTCACGCGCTGGCGTCGCTCGTGCAAAGGCAGGCGCTTGCCGCTCCGGTGTTGCGCGCCCGCGGCCACACCTTGATCTGGACGGCGATTGCGGGGCGCAGCGCCTACGACCTCGCGTCGACGGTCGCCGGCGAACGGACGATCACCAGGGTTCGCGCCACGACCGCCCTGCCGCCGGCCGTGCCCGGGCGGAAAGTCGGCTATCGGGTCAGGGCTGTCCGCAGTTCCGGGCCGTGGTCGAACCGCATCGCCATCACCTATCGCGGCGTCAGAGAACCACTGCCAACAGAAGAACCGACGCCAAAAGAAGAACCGCCGCCAAAAGAAGAACCGCCGCCAAAAGAAGAACCGCCGCCGAAAGAAGAACCGAGGCCCGGAGAATCGGTTGGCCGGCCGAAATTCCGCCTCGATGCCGCGACCTACTTCGACCGGTTCGCCACGCTGCAGTTCGCGCCGTGGGTAAAAGCCAAGATCTCGATGATCAAGGGATACCCGACGTTCAGCGACATCTTTCTCTCGCTCTTCGGCCTTCCGGTGATCGGCTACCACGACCCGGCGACCGAAGGCCTGGCGCCGCTCGGCCCGGCCGGCATCGAAGCCTTCCTCGCCAAGGTGCGCCGTGACATGGCGGTTGGCTACACCGGCGTCTTTGTGGATGACGCGAACTGGTCGCCTGGCTTCAATCCCTCGCCGGGGCCGCGGGCGGCACTGGCCAACCTGATCGTGAAGATCCGCGCCGCCGCGCCGAGAGCAGTGATCGAGATGAACAGCCAGTACCACGACATCTGGCCGCTGATCAAGTCGCACGACCCTGATGTTGGCCGCGCGCTGGAAGTGGTGAACCTCGTGACCAAGGAGTTCGGTGTCGGCCCCACGGCCGGGATCAACACGGCGCAGGACTACAATGAACTGTTCCAGTTCATCGACACGCTTCATGCAAAAGGCATCCATGTCGTGATGACCGGAGATCACAACAGCAACAACGTACCGACGATGGAATACAACGTCGCCACATATCTGCTCGCCAATGACGGCGGCGACTTCGTCAACGGGACGGAGCAGACGCCGGGCAACTGGTGGACGGGGTTCGACGTCGATCTCGGCAACGGCGTCACTGCTCGAGAACGCTCGCCGAGCGGTGTGTGGAGCCGCGCGTTCGCTCGCGGGATGGTCTACGTCGTCGAGCCTGGAGCGGCGAGCCAGACGATCAAACTTCCCAGGCCAATGCACAGCGCCGAGTGGGGCACCGTCGAATCGTTGAGGCTGTCAGCCGGTCAAGGCGCGGTGCTTGCCGGATGACCTGAGTCGAGAAGGGCCGCAGATGCGCTACAGCCGCTCGGGTGGGACGTCATCGGCGGCCCGCACAGTTCGCCCGCCAGTCGAGGTGCGAGCGTTCGCCGCGCAGGACGAGGCGGCTGTCCTGCGAGTCTTGCAGGCGGCCTTCGGCAGATGGCCCCAGGGGATCTCGGACATCACCCCCAGCGAGTTCTTCCGCTGGAAGCACATGACCGGGCCACTCGGTCCGTCGACTTTGCTCGTCGCGGAAATACAGGGTGAGGTCACCGGCGTGGCCGGATACATGCCTTGGCGCTTCCACGCCCGCGGGCGAGTCCTCAAGGCGATGCGCGGCGTCGACTTCGCGGTCGACCCCGACCATCAGCGCTCTGGCGCATCGATGGCGATTCGCGCTGCCGCGAGCTTCCCCGGCGACTTCGCCTTCATCTGGAGCAACCCGAACGCACAGAGCCATGTCGGCGGCCTGAAGTCCGGGCGCCACCACGTCGGGGCGCTGCCTCGATTCCTTCGCCCGCGGCGTCGCCTGCTCGGCGCGCCCGGTCCTTCGCGCGGTGCGCGCTCGAGGACTTCCGCCCGCCCCCCAGACGTGCAAGCCGAGACGGTCTGCGAGCTCTTGGGCGGCCAGTCACACGCTTCGTCGTTTGCAACAGGGCAGGGATCACCCGATCGCCTCGCGACCGTCAAGGACCGCGACTACCTGAGCTGGCGGTACGGGCATCTCGCGCAGTACCGCGCGGTTTCCATCGGTGCGGGGGGCGAGCCCGGCGCAACGGCGATCTTCCGCCTTCGCCGCCACGGCCGCTTTTGGGTTTCCCACGTGTGTGAGCTGTTTGCAGGCGACGACGAGCCCGGGACCGTGCGGGAGCTGATCAAGCGGGTCGGCAGGGCTGCTCCAGCGGACTTCATCAGCTGTAATTTCCCCTCGCGCCAACACGCCGCCCGGCATGGCTTTCTCCAGCAGCGAGGGCGGACGGCGCTGATGACCTATCCCCTGCATGGCGACCTGGCCCCGGATCCGACTCGCCGCGACTCGTGGACGCTGTCGCTCGGCGATCTGGAGTTGCTGTAGCGAACGGTCCTAGGTCGTCGAGCCGGGCGAGCTAGCCCACGCCGCCGACTCCGCTACGCCCGCTGGTCGCGATCGGCACGCCGTTCTGCCAGTCGACCTCGATCGACTTCTTGGTCTGCGCGAGCGTCGAGAGGGTCGTGACGACTTTGCGCGTGGCCGTGTCGATCACCTCACCGCTGTCCCCGACGAACAGGTAGCGCCCATCCACGGAGAGCTGGAGCCAGCCGCCATAGGTGCAGTCGTATTTGCAGCCGGTCTCGTTCCCCGTGCCGAGCCCGGCCACCGCGACCGTGCCGATCTGGCTGGGGGCGACGCCTTCTTTGACTTTGGAGACGTCATAGAACTGGATCAGTTTGTGCACGGCGTCGATCACGTACGCCTGCCTCTCATCGGGCGAGATGGAGATGCCGTGGGACGGGGCGGTGAAGCGGAAGCCGTTGGGCACTTCCCCGAACGAGACCGTGAAGAGGACTTTGCCCGTGGTCACCGAGGAGACTTGGAAGCCGTCGAAGTTGGTGGCGGTAGTGAAGGCGATTGTGTTTGAGCCGTTGACCGTGAGGGGCCTGACGGTGCCGATCATCGGGCCGATTTCTTTGGTTTTGCCCGTTTCGGTTTCATAGGCGTAGAGGATGTTCGACGTGCGCCCGCCCATGTATACGTAGCGGCCGTCGTTTGAGACGACCGTGTTGTGGGGGCCTGTGCCTCCCTGGATCGTGCCGGTCACTTCGCCATTGGCGGCGTTCAGGACGTTCCACAGACCAGTCGAGGTGTTCTCGCCCGTGGGGACATAGAGCTTTTTGGCATCAGGAGAGACCTGCCCCGAGTCGATGCCGGTGTTCAGTTTGGAGTCCCAGAGGGCTTTTTCGCCCACCAGATCCCAGGCAAGGACAGAGCCGTTGCCCGAGCCGTTGATCGGCCCGTCGCCGCCGTGCATGACGTACATGATGTGCGTCGAGGGGGCCACGCTGACGCCCCTGACCTCGTCGTTGTCCTGGGGCATGGGGATCGTCTTTGCCAGTTTGAATTCGTTGTCCATGTCATACACCGAGGTGGTGCCGTCCTGCAGGACGTACTCCAGGTGGGAGATGCCTGCCCCGGTGGTGACGAGCGCGGTCTGCGCCGAGCTCGCCGCAGCCGAGGGACCGGAGGCGTTGGAGGCGATCACCGAGACGCGCACCGTTTTGCCGACGTCGGATTCGCTGAGCGTGTAGGTGCTTGCAGTCGCTTCGGCGATCGGGTTGCAGCTACCGCCGCCCGAGCCGCAGCGCAGCCATTCATAGGCATAGCCGGTCGGCGAGTTGGTCCAGCTTCCCGTGTTGGCCGTCAGCGTCCGCCCCTGCTGGGCGGTCCCGGTGATCGTCGGCGGGCTGGTGTTGACCGGCGGCCCGGCGGGCGCCGCGACGAGCGCGGTCTGCGCCGAGCTCGCCGCAGCCGAGGGACCGGAGGCGTTGGAGGCGACCACCGAAACGCGCACCGTTTTGCCGACGTCGGCTTCGGTCAGCGTGTATTTGCTCGCCGTGGCTTCGGCGATCGCTTTGCAGCTACCGCCGGCCGAGCCGCAGCGCAGCCATTCATATGCATAGCCGGTCGGCGAGTTGCTCCAGCTTCCCATGTTGGCGGTCAGCGTCTGACCCTGCTGGGCGGTCCCGGTGATCGTCGGCGGGCTGGTGTTGACGGGGACGCCGGAGGAGGTTTCGCTGCTGTACGTCGCATACAGCGAGGGCTGCTGGGCGTCGATGGTGGCCGCGCCGAAGGGGGTGGTCGGTCCCGCCGTGTAGGCGTTGGCGTTCCAGGCGCGCGTGCCGGTGACGTTGTCATAGCGCCAACCGGCGACGCCGCCAGTGGCGCCGGTCATCAGGCCGATCCAGTAGTTGCCGGCGGCGAGTTTCACCGGCGAGGAGAAGACCAGGTCATACCAGCCGGCGGCGTTGGTGCTTTTGAACGTGAGCTGTGCGGATGTACCGAGCAGCGCTTCCGGTTTGCCACCGGAGTCGGAGTAGATGAGACCCTTCAGCACCTCCTGCCCGGCCGTGGTGGTGGGAGCGAGGTAGACGCTCAGCTTGGACACCGAGCCCGCTTCGGTCAG
>JAXDGQ010000178.1:0-3816 GCA_034664965.1 Solirubrobacteraceae bacterium
CCCTCGAAGAGTATGAGCAGCGCGGCCGCGAAGAACACCGAGATGACCGCGTCGCGAGCGCGGAAGCGGCGCAGGCCGAACCGGTCGAATCGGCTCATCAGGCTGTCGTCACGTGGCTCGGTCATCGCCCTAGAAGCGGAAGTAGATGAACGGGGGTACGCCTTGGCTGGACACGGTTGCCCCGGCGAGGGCGATCACGACCGCCAAGCCGCCGCCGAGGACAGCCGGGCGAAGGCTCTCGATGCGCGCCTGCAGGCGCTCCATCGGCCGCGGCGGCAGCAACTGCAGCCCTACCACCACCAGGATCGCGGCGAGCACGGGAGCAGTCCACAGCGTTGCCGAGCCCGGCACCGCCAGCCGCGACATGAACGTGGCGAATGCGTCCAGGCTGGGCGAGCGGAAGAGGATCCAGCCGAACACGATCAGGTGGAAGGTGACCAGCCACCGCAGCCATCCTGGCAGGCGCACGCGCCCGCCGAGAGCGTGCTCGGCCACGAGACCCAAGCCGTGGAATGCCCCCCACAGGACGAACGGCCAGGCGGCACCGTGCCATAGCCCTCCCAACACCATCGTGATCATCAGGTTGCGGTAGGTCAGCAGCCGCCCCCCGCGGTTCCCGCCCAGCGGGATGTAGAGATCGTCGCGCAGGAATCGCGACAACGTCATGTGCCAGCGCCGCCAGAAATCACGAAAGCCGGTCGCCCGATAGGGACTGCGGAAGTTCTGCGGAAACACGAACCCGAGCAACAGCGCCAGGCCAATCGCCATGTCGGTGTAGCCGGAGAAGTCGCAGTAGATCTGGGCCGTGTAGCCGTAGGCGGCGAGCAGCACGTCGGGCGCCCCGAAAGCTTGCGGCACGGCGAACACACGGTCGACCAGCGCCCGAGCAAGGAAGTCCGCGATCACCACCTTCTTGACCACGCCGAGGGCGATCAGCGCGAGGCCGGATCCCACCGCCACGCGGTTGGGATCGCGTGGCTTGGCCAGCTGCGGCAGGAACTCGCGCGCCCGCACGATCGGGCCGGCGACGAGATGCGGAAAGAAGCTCAGATAGACGGCGAAGTCGAGCATTCCCGCGGGCTCGACCTGGCGTCGCTTGACGTCGAGCACATAGGAGATCGCCTGGAAAGTGAAGAAGCTGACGCCGATCGGCAGCGCGATCGTCAGCAACGGCAACGACGACCCCAGGCCAACGCCACCGAGGGCGTCGGCCCACTGCTGGGCGAAGAACGAGTAGTACTTGAAGACTCCCAGGATGCCGAGATCGAACGCGACCGCAAGTGCGACGATCAGCCGCCTGCGCCGCTCGCGCTCGGTGCGATCGAGCGACACGGCGGCCAGCTGATTGCCGAGCGTCACGGCCGCCAGCAGAAAGCAGAAGTGCCAACTCGCCGAGGCGTAGAAGATGTAGCTGGCGACCAGGATGAACGGCTTCCACAGGCGCTGGCGGGGCATGAGCGCCCACGAGAGCGCGAGCACGAGGGGGAAGAAGATCGCGAACTGGACGGTGGGAAAGAGCACGCCCCCGCTCCGCTAGTGCCAGGATGCCATCAACCTGCGGACTTCCCGCAGAAGGAACGGTCCGAGCGTCGTCGCAAACACCCGCGTGAGGTGGTCGGGGTCCTTGTAGACCAGTGCGCCGCCGATCACCGGATAGCACGACTGGCTGTCACAAAAGAACCGGGTGAGGTCGATGACTCGAACCCGCGGCGAGTGCAGCTGCTGCGCGGCGATGGCCTGCGGATCAGCTTTCAATGCCTGGTTGCGCGGGATCGCGCAGCGGAGACCGGCAGATTCTCGATGGGCAATCGCCCGTTCGACACACGCCAGCGTGTCCCCGCGAGCGTATGGGTTGTCGCGGATCACGAAGATGTGCGAAACCGTCGCGGGCAGCGCCTTCCAGACGCCGACGTAGCCGTCGACCTCGGCCGCGAGCACGCTCTGCCCGCGAGCGACCAGCGGAGGCGTCGGCTGGTCTGAGACGAAAACGGTGCTCACCTCGGGATGCTGAGCAAACCAGCCGACCACGCCCTGCGTCCACAGGGTGCACTCGGCGCGCTTGGGTTCGGGCAGTCTGATCGTGGCCTGCATCAGAGGGCAGCTCGAGCGCGTGATGGACAGTCCTTGCCAGTGCAGCGCCTTGGCGGCGATTTCCAGCGCGGCTCGCCAGTGACCGGCGTGACTGTTGCCCACCAGCGCGATCGTCGCCGAGGCGCTGGCGGCGGGCGCGCCAAAGCCGCACACGTTCAGCGCAATCTCGATCGGCCTGCACGGGGCGTTGGGCGTAATCTGGGCTTCGCCGGGGGATGGCCTCACGGTGAGCCTGGTTCGCGGGTTGGCGCACCGATGAGCCGCGTCCCTCGCAGCCGCGCCGAAGCACGCTGGCCGAGAAGCGCCCGCCGCCCCAACAGATATCGACGCGCACGCCGCGACGCCCGTAACGACGACCAGGAGACCGATCAGACGACGCCCGCGAGCCGGGCGACGCTCCTCGGCCTGTTGTCGTCTTGCCACGGGTCCTGCCCCCAATCCATGAGACGGTGGCCGGCGAAAAATCGACAGCCCACAACTCTGCCGATTCCGATCGATGCCCTACTTCTCGGCGCTAGGCCGGGACTGTAGCGTCTGCCCGTGACGCGCTGTCTACTCAGATCTTGACGATGATCGTCTGCGTCACGGTGCTGCCGGCGACCACTGCCGAGAGATCTGCCGAGACCCCGTGATATCGGCGCGCCATCCTCACCAGCTTCGACGTCACGTGGATCGGAAGGTGGTAGGTCTTGCCCCCCGGGAGGCTGAATCCGGTGTGCCCGACGTGCTCGCCGTTTCTGCTCAGCGTCGCGATGCCCCTGCACGGTGTGATCCGGCAGTAGAAGGCGACCGCGACGAAACCGTGGCGGTTGACCCCCTCGGTCTGCGGGCTGACCCTGATTGGCGGCAGCTTTGGGGGCAGGCCCTGCTTCCCGCCCGGGCAGACGTGGGTTGCGTTGGCGCCGGTGCCGAGCGTGACCTGCATCATCAGTTCCTCGCCGCCTGTTACGGAGTAGCCGTCCATCGCGGAGCTGTCCGACGACGACAGCAGGGCACCGTTATTCGTCCCGGCGCCTCTGATGAACGAAGCTGTGTTCGAGCCGGCGACGCGGCCAAGAACCCGGTAGGGCACGCCGCTCTGATAGGAGTGCCCGACGAACCCTCCCTCCTCGTTGAATGCCACGTAGTCGCCTTGGCTGACGCAGAGGTTGACCGGGTTGTACGCCGTCACCGTGGTCCCGCTCGCGCCGGCCACGCCGCAGACCGGGATGTCGAACGCCTGGGATGTGAGGTTGACCTTCGCTCCGCCGCCGGGCAGCGGAGAAAGAGCCTGGAAATGGATCTGCGTAAGCGGGGGAGTTCCGTCGGAGGCCGGCACGGCACATCCCTCGAGGCTGACTTTCAGCGCCTGCCCGGTGGCCGGCGCGCGCGGTGTGCCCTTGGCCTGCGCGAGGCTCCAAAGCGCTGCGTCGGCGCCGAAGTGGTAGGTGTGGACGTAGCCGTGGGGCGCTTCCGGCGAGGCGGGAACCGCGGTGTTCGTGCCCGGATAGTTGAGGTCTTCGGCGGTGTTGAGCGTGGCCGGAACGGCGAGCGGGCTGCCGAAGGTGGAGATGGCGGCCGAGCTGGCCTCAGGCGCGAGGACGGTGACGGCCGCGGCCAGAGCAGCCCCGAGGAGCACTTGACAGCCCAGACGAGAGGCGGAACTGGCGGAGATCGTAACCATCATGTTCAACAGCGGCATTCCACGGCGCCCGGTCAAGCCAAGCGGGATTTGGCCGGACATAT
>JAXDGQ010000179.1:0-3334 GCA_034664965.1 Solirubrobacteraceae bacterium
GGGGATGCCGCTCTACACGTTCGCCTCCGACCAAAAGCCGGGCGACGCCAAGGGCCAGGGGCTGAAGGACGTCGGCACGTGGAACGCCGTGACGGTCGCCGGCGCGACGCCGGCCGCCAGGACGCCGGCCGCGCCGGCGAAATCGCCACCGCCGAGATACGGCGCCGGCAGCCCCTACTGATCGAGCGCGCGCGAGCGACGCGGCCGGTCGCGCCGGCCCGCCGCGCGTGCTGTCAGGTCGTATCGTGAGCACGTGGCTCACGATCACACCGGGCACTCCCACGCCGTCCATGCGGACGCCGATCGCGGCCGACTCGCGATCACGCTCGGCCTGATCGTCGCCTTCGTCGCCGTCGAGGTCGCCGTCGGCGTGGTCGCGCACTCGCTCGCACTGCTCTCCGACGCCGGGCACATGCTCACCGACGCCGCCGCGATCGGCTTCTCGCTGATGGCGATCTCACTGGCGGCGCGCCCGGCAAAGGGTGCGATGACATTCGGCTTCAGGCGCGTGGAGATCCTCTCCGCCCAAGCCAACGGCGTGACCCTGCTGATCCTCGCGGCGTTCATCGCCTACGAGGCGGTCCGCCGCCTGTTCGACCCGCAAGTCGTGCGCGGCTGGCTGATCCTGATCGTCGCGCTGGTCGGTGTGCTCGTGAACCTCGTCGCGGCATGGACGCTCGCGCAGGCCAACCGCGAGAGCTTGAACATCGAGGGGTCCTTCCAGCACATCGTCACCGATCTGTATGGCTTCATCGGCACCGCGGTCGCCGCCGTGGTGATCCTGCTGACGGGCTTTCAGCGCGCCGATCCGATCGTCTCGCTGCTGATCGCCGGACTGATGACGCGCTCGGGCATCGCACTGGTAAAGGCCTCGGGCCGCATCTTTATGGAGGCCGCGCCGGAGAGCCTCGATCCGCAGGCGATCGGACGGGCGCTGGTCGCCGAGCCCGACGTCGTCGAGGTCCACGACCTGCACGTGTGGGAAATCACCAGCGGCTTCCCGGCGCTGTCGGCGCACGTGCTGGTGGGCAGCGACAGCGACTGCCACGCGGCGCGGCGCGGGATGGAGGCGATGCTGCACGAGCGCTTCGCGCTCAACCACACGACGCTGCAGGTCGACCACGCCGGCGGCGATCTGCTGGACATCGAGCCAGCCGGCCGCGGCGCTGAGGGAAGCTGAAGAACAACCGCACCACAAAAGGAGAAACGATGGCGAAAGCTCTATACACCGCGCAGGCGCACGTCACGGGCGGTCGCGCAAACGGCCACGGACGGACGAGCGACGGGGCGCTCGAGGTCGACCTCCGGTTCCCCACGGAGCTCGGCGGTGAGGGTGGTGGCACGAACCCGGAGGAGCTGTTCGCGGTCGGCTTCGCGTCCTGCTTCGAGAGCGCGATCGGCGCGGTCGCGCGGCGCAGCAAGGCCGAGACGGGAGACGTGGCAATCGATTCCAAGGTGATGCTGTTCCCGACGGAGGAGCGCGGTTTCAAGCTCGGCGTCGAGCTCGACGTGAGCCTCCCCTCGCTGCAGGAGTCCGAGGCGGTCGAGCTCGTCCGCGCGGCGCACAAAGTGTGCCCGTACTCGAACGCCACGCGCGGCAACATCGACGTCGCGCTGACGGCCAACGGCTCGCCGGTCGGCTAGTTGCGACGAGCGAGCGCGTCACGTGGCGGAGCCGCAGACCGGGCGCTCGAAGCGATCTTCGGCCTAGTACCCGGGCGGAGCGGCCGCCGCCAGTTGCGACCGCACCCGCCCGGTGGCTCTCCCCCTCTCCTCCCCCAGCCGGGCCCTCACCGCCCGGGCGGGTGAAGCCGTCGCCACGCGCTAGGACTTGCTGGCAGAGCTCTTGGCGGCGGAGCCCTCGAGCTTGCTTCCGTCGGGCTTGAGCACGTACCAGCCTGCGCCGAAGGCCTCTGAGGCCTGGCCGTAGGCGTCTCCGGCATCCTTGTCGTCGTCGTAGAAGTACAGCGGGTGGCCCTTGTAGGTGACCTGTTCGGTGCCATCCGAGCGCATCGTCGTGCCGAGGTCAGCGGCGACCGCGCCGCCCGACGCCGCAGGCTTGCCTTCGGTGGTCACCGGAGGCCAGACCTTGGCGCATGCGCCGTTGCAGCTCGACGCCGTGCCTTTGTCAGCCTCGAACATGTACACGCTCAGGCGCTTGGGGCCGGCGGCGAGGATCGTGCCGAGCTTGCCGTGCTTTGTCTGCAGTGCCACGCCGGAGCCCGAGGCTCCCGTGGCCGAGGTCGCCGTGCTCTGCGTTGGCGTGCTCGCCGGGGTCGAGGCGGCGCTCGAGGTGGTGCTCGAGCTGCTGCTGCCGCAGCCGGCGAGCAGCGCGACGGCTGCGGTCGCTGCTGCGCCGAGGGCTATGGGACGTCTCAAAGTGGCCTCCTGATGACGGGGTCGGTTCGCCTTCTCAGCACCTCAGACGCAATCGCGCGCAGAAACCTTCCCAACCGCGGCCCCGTTGCCCCGCCTCCCCGGTCTTCCACCCGCGGCCGGCGCCCAGCGAGCCGGCTTCCCTACGCCGACTGGCCGCTGGGGCGTACGAGCACCTCGTTGACGCTCACGTTGGCCGGCTGGCCGATTGCGTAGAGGATGGCGCCGGCGATGTCCTCGGCGCGCAGCGGCGTGACGCCCGCGAAGCGCTTGGAGATCTGCTCGAGCACCTCCGGGCGGTTGTGTCCGACCAGCTCCGTGGCGACCGCGCCGGGCTCGATCAAGGTGACGCGCACGCCCAGGGCCACTCCCTCCTGGCGCAGGGACTCCGAGAAGGCGCCGACGCCGAACTTCGTCAGGTTGTAGACGCCCGAGCCCTGCCTGGCGACCCGACCGGCGACCGAGCTGACGTTGACTATGTGACCGGAGCCCTGCGCGGCCATCAGCCCCAGCGCAGCGTGCGCGCAATACAGCACGCCGAACACGTTGACGTGGATCATCGTGCGCCACTCCTCTGTGGGCGCGCCGGCGATCGGCCCGAGTAGCATCACGCCGGCGTTGTTGACCAGCACGTCCTGGCGGCCGAGCTCGGCATGCGCACGCTGCACGAACGCCCGCGCCTGCTCCTCGACGCCGACATCGGTCGGCACGGCGATGGCGCGCCCGCCACCCGCCACGATGCGCTCGGCCAGCGCGTCGATGCGCTCGCTGCGGCGCGCGGCCAGCGCCACGGCGGCCCCGGCGCGTGCGCAGGCGAGCGCCGTCGCCTCGCCGATCCCCGATGAGGCGCCGGTGATCGCGACGACGCGGTCCTCGAGCTCTGCCATGTCAGCCTGCCTTTCGTTCGGAGCCGTGCTTGCGGGTGCCCGGTGCGTCAGGCCGCGGGCATCGGCGGCTG
>JAXDGQ010000180.1:0-15194 GCA_034664965.1 Solirubrobacteraceae bacterium
TCGCGGTGCATCCTGTCCTAAAGGGCGGTCGCATGAAGGTCCAGCAGTGCCTTGACGAAAATCTTGGCATGCCATAATATTTGTTCAGGGCCACAAGAGAAGTCGCCCGCTCCCCGGCCGTCGAGGACTACTGCAAGGCGATCTTCACGCTGCAGGCGCGCACCGAGGAGCCCGTTGCGACCAACGCCTTGGCCGAGCGGCTGGGAATCACCCCGGGGTCGGTCTCGGCGATGCTCAAGCGCCTCGGCGAGCTCGAGCTGATCGAGCACCACCCCTACCGCGGCGTACGCCTGACAAACGACGGGAGCAGGGTCGCGCTGGAGGTGATCCGCCACCACCGCCTGATCGAGCTGTTCCTGGCCGAGGCGCTGGAGATGCCCTGGGACCGCGTCCACGACGAGGCCGAGGTGCTCGAGCACGTGATCTCCGAGGACCTCGAGCAGCTGATCGCGGCCAAGCTCGGCGACCCGACCCTCGATCCGCACGGCGACCCGATCCCCAGCGCGGCGCTGGAGCTGCACGAGGTCGAGACGCATCCGCTGGAGCTTCTGCAGGAGGGCGAGGAGGGGGTGTTCGTGCGCGTCTCCGACGCCGATCCGGAGATGCTCAGATACCTGTCAGAGCACGGCATATCCCCGGGCGACCGCCTGCACGTGCGTGAGCGCCAGCCGTTCGGCGGCCCGCTGCTCGTCAGCTTCGACGACGGCCGCGCCGAGCAGGCGATCGGCGGTCGTCTCGCGCACGCGATGCGCGTGCAGCTCGATCGTGAGCTCGTCTCCGGCGAGCGCGGCGAGCGCGGGCGCCGAGAGCGGATCGTGTCCGAGGCCGCCGCCGTGTCGCGCGAGATCGATCGCAGCGGCGGCGCCGGCCGCGAGGGGGTCTCGGCTTGACGCCCCCTGTCCGCCCCGATCCGCTGCTCGAGGGCGCGGGCATCGGAGCGGTGCCCGCGGGCAGCACCGCCGTTCCGCACGTCGCCAGCCACCTCGAACTGCTGCTGGCCAGGGGCCGTTTTCGCTCGACGCTGGCGATGCTCGGCCCGGCGTTCGTCGCCGCGATCGCCTACGTCGACCCGGGCAACTTCGCCACGAACATCTCCGGCGGCGCCAAGTTCGGCTACCTGCTGCTGTGGGTCGTGCTGGCGGCCAACCTGATGGCGATGCTGATCCAATACCTATCCGCGAAGGTCGGCATAGCCACCGACCGCTCCTTCCCGGAGCTGTTTCGCGAGCACTACCCGCGCTCGGCCAGCAGGGTCATGTGGGTGCAGGCCGAGGTCATGGCGATGTCGACGGACGTCGCCGAGTTCGTCGGCGCCGCGCTCGGGCTGAACCTGCTGTTCGGCGTGCCGCTGCTGTGGGCCGGTGTCATGACCGGCTTCATCGCCTTTGGGATCCTCGAGCTGCAGACGCATGGCTTTCGCCGCTTCGAGCTCGCGATCACGGCGCTGCTGGGGATCATCTTCCTCGGCTTTCTCTATGAGACGCTGAAGATCGGCCCCTCGGTGCACGGCTCGCTGTCAGGGCTCGTGCCGCACCTGGGCGGCTCGGAGTCGCTGTACGTCGCCGTCGGCATCATCGGCGCGACCGTGATGCCGCACGCGATCTACCTGCACTCGGCGCTGACCAAGAACCGCATGCCGATGCGCGACGATCACGAGCGCCGGCGCGTGCTGCGCTTCGAGCGCCTGGACATCGTCATCGCGCTCACCTGCGCCGGCCTGGTCAACATGGCGATGCTCGCGGTCGCGGCAAAGCTTTTTCACTCCACCGGGCACACGGAGATCGACAGCGTCCAGGCCGCCTACCACGGCTTCGGCAATCAGGTTGGCGGCCTCGCCGCGCTGGCCTTCGCCGTCGCGCTGTTCGCCTCGGGCGCCTCCTCCTCGAGCGTCGGCACGTATGCCGGGCAGGTCGTGATGAGCGGCTTCATAAACGTCAACATCTCCGTCCTGCTGCGCCGCGCGGTGACGATGGTGCCGGCGCTGGTCGTGCTCGCGATCGGCGTCAACCCGACCGACGCGCTGATCCTCAGCCAGGTCGTGCTGTCCTTCGGCATTCCGCTGGCGCTGATCCCGCTGGTGATGCTCACGATGCGCAAGGACGTGATGGGCGCGCACGTCAACGGCCGCCTGACGACGCTCGCCGGCGTCACGCTCGCCGTGCTGATCACCTCGCTGAACCTCTTTTTGATCTACAAGCAGCTGTTCTAGGAAGCGAGCGCCTCGCGCAGGAAGCTCACGGTGCGCTCCCACGAGAGTGCGGCGGCATCGGGGTCGTAGGTGCCCAGCCGGTCGGTGTCGTTGAAGAAGGCGTGCCCTGCGCCCTCGTAGTGGTGAAAGGTGACGTCCACGCCGGCGTCGCGCAACTCTGACTCCAATGCCCTCGCCTGGTCGGGGGAGACGAATTCGTCGGCCGTCCCGAAGTGCCCGAGCACCGGCCCTTTGACCTTCGCGAAGTCGGGCTTGCCGTGGGGCATCACGTAGTAGTAGGTGACGGCCGCCGTGACCTTCGGGCAGGTCGCCGCCGCCCATACGGCCAGCCCGCCGCCGAGGCAGAAGCCGAGCGCGCCGACCCCGTCCCCCGCAACGCCTCCCAGCGCCGCCAGGTGATCGGCGGCGCCGCACATCTGCGGCTCGACCTTGTCCATCGACAGGGCCATCATCTTCTGTTCGGCCTCGCTCGGCTGGGTCGTCGTCTCACCGCCGTACAGATCCGGAGCGAGCGCGTAGAAGCCCTCGCCGGCGAGGCGGTCGCAGACCGAGCGGATGTGCCCTTCGATGCCCCACCACTCCTGCAGCACGATCACGGCCGGGCCCCGCTCGCCGGCGGGCGTCGCCAGGTAGCCGCGCGTCGGACCGGCGCTGGTGGAGAACTCGATGTCGGGCATGTTGGGCTCCTCGAACGTGGGTGGCGCGCTGGCAATGGCGCTCCGGCCGCCTGGCCGGCGATCGCGGCATCCTCTCACGTCAACTGGCCCGGCGGGGCGTCGAACCCGCTACCCTTGTGCATATGATCACACAAGCTGAACGCGCTGCCGAGAAGCGTCGGGTGAAGCTCGAGGAGATCGAGCGCCAGGTCAAGGAGGGCACCCTGACAATCCGCAAACTGACCGCCAAGGAGCGCAAGCGGTTTCCCCCTCGGCCACGCAAGGCGCCCGCCAAGGGCGCCCGCAGGTGACGCGCTTCTTCATCGCCGGCTCGGGCAGCGGCGAGGACGTGGAGGCGGCCTACCTCGACGTGCGCGAGCGCTCGCTGCTGGCGATCGGCTGCGAGGCCAAGCCGCGGCGGATCTTCAAGCTCGACTGCCGCTTCGAGGGCAGCGACTGCGAGATCGAGGTCGGCCAGCCGCTGCCGCACGGAGGCGACCTGGTCGTGGCGATCCTCGACCACGGGCGCGACGAGCCCTACGCGGTGCACACGCGCGACGGCGCGCCTGAGCTGACCCTGGTCGGCCGTCCCGTGTACGGCGTCACCGACTTCTCCTAGCCGCGCGCCGCGCGCACGCCCGGTCGTGCGCTCGCGCTTCGCGCCGCGTTTGACCGCGCGTGGCACGCGATTCGTTGACTCCACGCGGCCGCGGTGTTTACAAAATGTCCACACCGGGTAGCAAGTGCCACGTGAGGGGTTGGCGCCTGAGGTGCATGGGGATGATGGCGGTGGCTGCTGCCGCGGCGGCGATGCTGGCGACGACGGGCGTCGCCGCGGCAGCTGAACCGGCGCCGTTGGGGCACGCCTGCAAAGCGCAGAACGGCGTGCGCTTCTGTCCCACCGAAACGCTCGCCCAGCGCGTGCCCACCTTCGACGGCGTGCCGCTAGACGCCGACGTCACGCTGCCCCCCGAAGGAGCGGGCCCGTTCCCGACGATCGTGATGATCCACGGATGGGGCGGCGGCAAGACATCCTTTGAGTCGAGCTCTCCGGCCGGCGACGGCAACCAGACCTTCGACTACAACAACGTCTACTACGCGCAGCACGGCTTTGCCGTGCTCAACTACTCCGCGCGCGGTTGGGGCAACTCGTGCGGTGCGGTCTCCTCGCGCGAAGATCCCGGATGCAAAGAAGGCTGGATCAGGCTGGCCGACCAGCGCTACGAGGCACGCGACACCCAGTACCTGCTCGGGCTGCTCGCCGACGAAAAACTGACCAAGCCGCACGCGATCGGCACGACGGGGATCTCCTACGGTGGCGGCCAGAGCATCGAGCTCGCCTACCTGCACAACCAGATTCGCCTGCCGAGCGGTGAATTCGCTCCGTGGATCAGCCCCAAAGGCAAAACGCTTCAGATCGCCGCCGCCTACCCGCGCTGGCCCTGGTCTGACCTGGTCGATGCGCTGACGCCGAATGGCCGCTATCTGGACACCGAAGTCGCGCCGTTCGCGCAAAGCTACGAACCCTTCGGTGTGGAGATCCAGAGCTACAACTCCGGGCTCTACGCGCTCGGCAACGCGAGCGGCTACATCGCCCCGGCCGGTGCCGATCCCGAAGCCGATCTGACGAAATGGTTCGCGGCGGTCAACGCCGGCGAGCCCGCCAACCCCGAAGACGAAGCGATCGCCAAACAGATCTACACCTACCACCAGGGGTACGGCCTGCCCGGGAAGCCCGCTCCGATGCTGCTGCAGAGCGGCTGGACCGACGACCTGTTCCCGCCGTCGCAATCGCTGCGCGTCTACAACGCGGTGCGTACGTTGAAAGGCTACGCGTCGCTTCAGTTCGGCGACCTGGGACACAGCCGCGGCTCGAACAAGCAGAACACCAATCACGACTTCCAGGAACAGGGCGCGGCCTTCTTCGAAGCCCGCCTGAAGCACTCGGGCACGCAGCCGACCAACGGCAGCGTGACGGCGTACACCCAGACTTGCCCGCAGGGAGCTCCCGGCGGAGGGCCGTTCACCGCGAAACGGTGGTCGAAACTGCATCCGCACACGGTCACCTTCGGTTCCGCGGCTGGGCAGCTGTTCACGTCCGCCGGCGGCAACGCCACGATCGCGGCCGAATTCGACCCGATCGCCAACTCGAACGCGTGCAAGGAAGTCAAAGCCGAAACCGAGCCGAACACGGCCAACTACACGCTGACCAGCCCGGGCTTCACGCTGATGGGGCTGCCCACCGTGACCGCGACCGTCAAAACGATCGGTCCGTTTGGCGAGCTGGTCTCGCGCCTGTGGGACGTCCTGCCTAGCGGCGAACAGCGCCTTATCAGCCGTGGCGTCTACCGCCTGAACGACAACCAGGAAGGCACGATCACCTTCCAGTTGCACGGCAACGGCTATGAGTTCCCGGCTGGGGACACGGTCAAGCTGCAGCTGCTCGGCCGCGACGCGCCCTACTACAGGGCCAGCAACGGAACGTTCGCCATCGAAGCAACGAACGTCACCGTCTCGCTGCCGACGCTCTGACCGCGGCGCTCCGCTGCGGCTACGCGGGCAGTCCGCAGTGGCTAGCTAGAGGGCGACGCTTTGCCCGGCCTGGTCGCGGCGCGCGTCGATGCCGCAGCGCGCGTTGACG
The DNA here is from genome assembly GCA_034664965.1 of Solirubrobacteraceae bacterium. Lineage (GTDB taxonomy): Bacteria > Actinomycetota > Thermoleophilia > Solirubrobacterales > Solirubrobacteraceae > Palsa-744. The sequence continues at coordinate 5,507 of JAXDGQ010000180.1, forward strand.
CCGTACGCCGCTTGGCCGGCGCCGCGCCCTTGGCCGCGGCCGGGGCGCGCGTTGACGCGGTCGAGCGCTTGGCCGCCGTCGGGCGCTTGACCGCTGCGCGCTCGGCTGCCGCCGAGCGCCTCGACGCCGCCGGGCGCTTGGCCCTCGCGCGCGAGGCGCCGGTGCTGGCGGCGCCGTTGGAGGATGCGCGCACGGCGTCCGTGGACAGCTCGAGCAGGTCGATCATCCCGCGCTCGATCCCGGCCGTCAGCTCGTCGACGTCCGGCGCGCCGTCGTAGTCGCCGGTCACGCCGAAGTACAGGCCGCCGTCGTAGGAGAAGATCGCGACGACGATGCGGATCGAGCCGACGACGGGAACGAAGGGGTAGGACTGCAGCATGCGCCGCCCGAGCGTCTGCACCGGCTGCTGGGGCCCGGGCACATTGGTCGTGGCGGTGTGCATGTTCAGGCGCGGCGAGACCGTCACCAGGCGGCTGCCCAGCGCCAGCAGCAGCGGCGGCGCAAACCCCGACATCGAGCTCAGGACGTCGCCGGCGACCGCCTGCTTTGACTCCTTCACGCCGTCCATCTCGGCGCGGATCCGCGCCAGGCGCGCCAGCGGGTCGCCGAGGCCGACGGGCAGCCCCGCGAAGACCGCCGAGACGCGGTTGTTGTAGACGCCCTTCTCGCCGCGGCGGCGGACCGACACGGGAACCATCGTCCTCAGCACGCGATCGCCGGCGATCTGCTCGCCGCGCGATTCCAGCAGCGCGCGAAAGCCGTTGGTGATCAGCGTCAGCACGACGTCGTTGACGGTGCCGCCGAGCGCGCTGCGCACCGACTTGACGTCGGCCAGGCGCACCTCCGCCCAGCTCCAGCGCCGGTGCGGCCCGATCGGCCCGTTCAGCGAGGACGCCGCGACCGGGCGCAGGCTTGGCCCGGCGGCGGCCGCCGCGCGGGCGACCTCGGCGAACGAGCGCAGCGTTTCGAGCGGGGTGCGCAGCGCCTGTTTGATCGTTTCGATCTGCCCGGCCGGGCTGGCGCGGCGCACGATCGTGCGCAGCAGCACCTCCAGGCCGGTCGGCTCGGGCTCGGCTGCCCAGTCGCGCGCGGAGGCCAGCGCGTCCGGCGAAGAGGTCTCGTCGGAGAACATCACCGACATCAGATCCGTCGCGGCGACGCCGTCGACCATGCAGTGGTGCACCTTGGACAGCAGCGCCCAGCGCCCGTCGGGCATGCCCTCGACCATCCACAGCTCCCACAGCGGCTTGTTGCGGTCCAGAGCGCCGGAGAACACGCGCGCGGCCATCTGGCGCAGCTCGAGCTCGCCGCCGGGCGCCGGGATCGCGGTGTGGCGCAGGTGGTAGTCGAGGCTGAAGTGCGGATCGTCGACCCAGATCGGCGGTCCCGCGGCGAGCGGCACGAAGCGCACCTTCTGGCGGTAGCGCGGGACGAGGCCGAGCTTGCCCTCCACCATCGCGCGCAGCTGCTCGAACGGCGGCGGCGGACCTTCGAAGATGCTCACGCCGCCGATGTGCATCGGCGTCGTCGCGTTCTCGATGTGCAGGAACGACGAGTCGATCGGACTCATCCATTCCATGCGCGTTACCGCCCCGCGTCCAGCGCCCGGTCGAGCACCCTGTAGACGTCGAGGTTGACCGACATGCCGCAGTGGCTCGAGGACACCTCGACGGCGTCGGCGAGCGGATCGACGCAGGCGCGCCAGTCGACGATGCCGTCGCTGCGCGAGTAGACCGCCGTGGCGCGCACGCCGTCCGGCAGCGGCGCCGCGAGCTCGGCGCGGAAGTCGGCGCAGCAGGCGCCGTCCTTGCAGGTGCTCGAGAACACGCCCGGCACGCCGGCATCGCCCAGCGCGGCAACCCAGCGGACCGTGCGCAGCACCTGCGTCGACACGGCCAGCGGGTCGGCCACCGGCGATCCCAGCATCACCAGGCCCGCCACCGAGCCGGGGTTTCGCACCGCCAGCGCTCGCGCCAGCGCGCCGCCGCGGCTCTGGCCGATCAAGAAGACCGGTTCGCCGGCCGCCTGCGCGAGCGCCGCCAGGCGCTTGTCGAGCTTGCTCACGATCGCCTCCGCGCAGCCGATGTTGGTGCGGATGCCGCTCATGCGCACGCGGTGGCCGCGGCGGCGCAGCCACTGGCGCAGGATGCCCAGCGAAGGATCCCCAGCCATGAATCCGGGGATCAGCATCGCCGCTTGCGCGTCGGCGCGGCGCTGCACCGCACGGAACTCGCGGCTGGCCAGCAGGCGGGCGAGCTCGCGCCCGTAGCGCAGCTCGCCCCACAGCGGAGCGAGCGGCGACCGCGTCGCGGCTTCCTCGCCCCAGATCACGCTCGCCTCACCCCCCATGACACATAGAGTACGCCGCGATGCGGCTTTCGGGAAGGCACGTCGTAGTCACGGGCGGCGGAGGAGGGATCGGCGGAGCGCTTTCACAGCGCCTGGCGCAGGAGGGCGCGCGCGCCGTCGTCGTCGCCGATCGGGACCTGGCGGCGGCCGAGGCCGTCGCGCAGCTGTTCGGCGGCATGGCCGTGCAGTTCGACGCCGCCAGCGAGAGCAGCGTGCAGGCGCTGATCGCGCAGGCGACCGCGGCCAACGGCCCGATCGACATCTTCATCTCCAACGCCGGCGTCCCCGGAGGGATGGGCGGCCCCGAGACGCCCGACGAGACCTGGCAGGAAGCCTGGCAGGTCAACGTGATGGCGCATGTGTGGGCCGCGCGCGCGCTGCTGGGAGAGATGGTCGATCGCGACGAGGGCTACCTGATCAACACCGCCTCGGCGGCCGGGCTGCTCACGCAGGTCTCCTCGCTGGTCTACAGCGTCACCAAGCACGCGGCTGTTTCGCTCGCCGAGTGGCTGGCGATCGAGTACGCCGATACGGGCATCCGCGTGTCGTGCATCTGCCCGCAGGGCGTGCGCACGCCGATGCTCGACCTGGCGATGGAGGAGCCGGCGGGCGCCGCCGCGCTCGCGGCCGGCGGGCTGATCGACCCCGAGGAGGTGGCCGAGGCGGTCGTGCAGGGCATCGCCGATGAGCGCCTGCTGATCCTCCCCCACGCGGAGGTCGCGCACCACATGGCGCTGAAGGGCGCGGACCCCGAGCGCTGGATCAGCGGCATGCAGCGTCTCGTGCGAAACGCGCGCGCCGGCGCCGGCTAGTTCTGAGGCTGCGATCGGCTGTGCCCCGCCGCCGCGTCAGGAGCGCAGCGCGACGCGGATCAGCGGCGCTGTGGTCGGATGCGAGCTGCCGCCGGACGGCTCGCTCGTGACCATCACTTCCCTGACGCCATGCAGGCTGTCGGGCACGCCGACCGCGCCGCTGCCGCTGCCGGTCACGCCGAACAAGGCGTTCGTCGGCCGCGCGTCGTGCGGACCGTGGCTGAGCCACACCTCATAGATCCGCCCGACCGCCGGCTGTGGCATGTGCGCGACGACGAGCTCCGCACGGCCATCGCGCTGGCGCAGCGACACCTGGGCGCTGCGCGCGCTGCCCAGGCCTTCGCCTTTGGTCACCGTGACCTTCGCGTGACCGGAGGAGCCGACGGCGATCAGCACCGCGACGAGCGCCGCGACGCCGGCCGCGGCCGCCGCGCCTGCGCCCAGCAGCATGTCGTTTCGCCGCCAGGCGCGCCTGGGCCTGGGAGGTCTGTCGGCCTCGTGCCCGGCGGCCCTCAGCAGCTCGGCCTCCGAGCGCACCGTCGCGAGGATGCGCTCGCGCAGCGCCTGCGAGGCGACCGCCGGCGGAGCGCTGGCCGGGAGCTCGTCGGCCACCGGCTGCAGCTCGGCGACTTCCGCGCGGCACTGGGCACAGCCCTGCAGGTGCTCGCGAAAGCGATTGGACTCGCTGTCCTGCAGCGCACCGAGCACGTACGCGGCGGCGTCTGGGAGCTGCGGGCAGTCGAAGTCCGATTCGCGCCGGCTCATGCGCTGACCGGCTCCCAGCCCTGGAGCTGGCTACGTAGCTTTTGCAGGCCCAGGCGCATGCGCCCCTTCACGGTACCTACCGGAGTGCCGAGCATCGAGGCGATTTCCAGGTGCGTGAAGCCGCCGAAGTAGGCGAGCTCGATCACGCGGCGCTGCTCGGGGGGGAGCTCGCCGAGCGCTCCTCGGATCTCGTGCGAGACCGCGTTGTCCAGCGCCTGGGCGTCCGTGCGGTCGGGCGCCTGCAGCGTCTCCTCGATGCCCTCGTCGCTCGCGCGCCGGCGCTCGTGCACGCCGCTGCGGCGCAGCGCGTCGACGGCGCGGTTGTGCACGATCCCGAGCGTCCACGTGCGCACGCTGCCGCGCGCGCGGTCATAGCGCGCGCCGCTGCGCCACACCGACAGGAAGGCCTCCTGGGCGATGTCCTCGGCGAGCGATCGCTTGCCGCAGATCCGGTAGGCGAGCGAGAAGGCCGCGTCGGAATGGCGCTCGAGCACGACCTCGAAGGCGTCGGCGTCGTTGCCGGCGACCTTCTCCATCAGCTCCTCGTCGGCGAGCTTTCGCAGCTCTTCCTTGGAGTTGGGGCCGGTGCGGCGCAAGCGGGGCATCGACTGACTCTACGCGCGAGGCCACCGGCCGGATCACTCAATTCTCGAGCGAATGAGCCGGTCGCCGATGCGCCGGCGCTCGCCGATCGGGTGCTCCCGGCGCTCGGCGGTGATCCAAGCGGGGGCCGCCTCCGTAAAGAGGGGTCAGCGGTAAAGCCAGGGGACACCTCCGGCGCCGTGATTCCCGGCAACCAAGAAGGAGAATTCATGAGCTACGAGATCAATCTCGACGAGGTCGACGCCGATGGAGCAGTGCGCGAAGGCGCCCACGAGGTCGCAGGCGACACCCGCCTGGGCTTTCTCAAGAGGGCCGGACTGGCCGGCGGCGCGGTCATGGGAGGCGGCGCAGTCATGTCGGCGCTGGCCCCGAGCGCGTTCGCGGCGACACAGAAGGGACGCCCGCCGGCGAAGTTCGGCAAGGGCGACATCGGCATCCTCAACTACGCGCTGACGCTGGAGTACCTCGAGGCCGCGTTCTACAACGGCGCGACCGCAGCGAAACTGACGCTCACCCCGCAGGTGGACGCTTTTTTGAAAACAGTCACCGCTGACGAGAACGCGCACGTGAAGTTCCTCAAGAAGGCGCTCGGCTCCAAGGCCGCCAAGGAACCGAAGTTCAACTTCGCCGGCGCCAACACCAGCACCGCCACGTTCATGGCGACTGCTCAGGTGCTCGAGAACACGGGCGTTCACGCCTACCTCGGGCAGGTCCTGAACATCAAGAACCCCGCGTACGTCTCCGCGGCCGGCTCGATCCTCACGATCGAGGCGCGTCACGCCAGCGTGATCGGGCTGCTCAACGAAACGTCACCCAGCGGCGCGATGATCGCTCCGGACGGTCCGTTCGACAAGCCGTGGACGGCCGGCAAGGTGCTCAAAGAAGTCGAAGCGACGAAGTTCATAACAGGCTGAGGCCGCGAGTAACGGCTGAAAGCTGAAGTCACAGCCACGCGCCGTCCGGCGGATTCGCCGGGCGGCGCGTTGGCGTCGCGAGCGCGCGTTTTCACCTTTTCATCGTTGCTCGGGTTCGCTGCGCGAGCCCATGGTGATCCAGGCGTCCGTTGCGTGCGAACAAGCACCAAGACGATGCGCCAGCGCATCGGGAGAAGTACGAGGCAGACGCTGTCTGCCCGATAGTCATCAACCGGAGGTGCCCAAGATGTTCAACTCATCCGATGATCAAGCGCCGCAGCCGGCCGGCATCGTGGAGCGCCTCGCGCGCGACGACGTCGATCGCAAGCGTTTCCTGAAGATGGCCGGGAGCGCTGGCGCTGCGAGCTTCGGCGCGTTCGTGCTCGCCGCCTGCGGAAGCAGCAGCAGCAGCAGCAAAAGCACCGCCGCCGCTCCGGCTGCCACGACCGGCACGACGTCGTCGAGCACGACCGGCGATCTGGGCATCCTCAACTATGCCCTGACGCTCGAGTACCTGGAGACGGAGTTCTACTCCAAGGTCGTGGCGGCCGGTCTGTTCAAGGGCAAGGTCGGCAACCTGATCAAGACGTTCGGCGCCCAGGAGGCCTCGCACGTGGCCGCGCTGAAAGCGGCCGTGGAGAAGCTCGGCGGAACGCCGGCGGCGGATCCGATGGGCAAATTCCCGATCACCAGCGCGACGCAGGTCGCCCAGCTCGCGTACAAGGTCGAGAACCTCGGCGCCGCGGCCTACCTCGGCCAGGCGGCGAAGATCCAGAGCCCGGATGTTCTGGCGTCCGCGCTGGCGATTCACTCGGTCGAGGCGCGCCACGCGGCAACGCTGGGCACGCTCGTCAAGAAGTCCGTCACGCCGCAGGGCGCCTTTGCCACTCCGGCTGACATGTCCACGGTCCTGGCAGCGGTCAAGCCGTTCTTGGCCTAAGCGCTCCCCTCGCAAGAAAGGAACTGAAATGACTCACGAGATCGCCAGCCCCGAGCTGGCAGCCTGCGAGGTCCATGGCGTGACCCGCTCGGCATTCATCCTGCGCGGCGCGCTGGCGGCGGGTGCCTTCTACGGCACGTCGGCCGTTGCTCCGTTCGTCTCGCAGGCCTTCGCCGCAACCGGCGGAGGCGACGCGGAGATTCTCAACTTCGCGCTCACCCTGGAGTACCTCGAGGCCGACTTCTACAACGTCAAGGGGAAGGCGGTCGGGCTCTCGGGCCAGGCCAAGCGATACGCCAAGGAGTTCGGCGCGGAGGAGTCTGCGCACGTCTTGGCGCTCACCGCCGCGATCAAGCAGCTCGGCGGGAAACCTGTCGCCAAACCGACGTTCGTGTTCCCGGCGACGGACGAGAAATCGTTCCTGGAGCTGGCGTCAGTGCTGGAGAACACCGGCGTCGGCGCCTACAACGGAGCGGGCCCGTCGCTGCAGAGCAAGCAGGTGCTCGCGTCGGCCGGAAGCATCGTGCAGGTCGAGGCTCGCCACGCGGCGGCCATCGACCTGCTGATCGGCAAGAGCCCGACGCCGAACGAAGGCTTTGACAAGCCGCTCACCAAGGCCACCGTGCTCGGCGCGGTGAAATCGCTGATCAAGGCGTAATCGGACGAAGTTCGGCGGCGCCGGGTGATCTGTCACCGGCGCCGCCGCGTAGTAGTGATGAGAGCCCATCCGCGAGGAATGGGAATCCAAATCTTCGGGAGTTGATTCACACAATGGGTCTTGACAATCCGCTTCACATCGCATTCCTCTTGATCTTGCTGCTGCTCGTGTTCGGCGCCAAGCGCCTGCCCGAGATGGGGCGCTCGCTGGGCAGCGGCATGCGCGGCTTCAAGGACACGCTCAGCGGCGATCACACGCAGACGCCGCTCGTGGCCGCGCAGGAGCCCGCAACGCCGATCGCCGCGCCCGCGCCGGCAGCGGTTCGCGAGCCTGGCGCCGTTGCATCCGTCCACGAGACCGGCACGCCGGTCGCTTAGCCGAGCGCGCGGAGCCCGGAGGAGATCGTGGCTGTCGCCGCGGCCCGTGTGGGCCACGAGGATCGACTCAGCATCGTCGATCACCTCAGCGAGCTGCGCGTCCGCCTGATCATCTCCCTGGCCGCGCTCGCGGTGGCCTTCGGCCTGTGCATGTGGCAGAACCACGCGCTGCTGCACATCATCAACAAGCCGCTGTCGAGTGAGACGCAGAAACAGGTCAAGGCGGGCAGCGGCCCGCTCGGCGCGACGTACACCGTGCAGCAAAGCTCACGCACGGTCGCGACGCAACTGGAAAGGGTCGTAGGCACGCTGGAGCGTCCCGGCAGCGGCGCCTCGCCGGCGACGCGCGCGGCGCTCGCCGGCGTGTCGCCGCAGCTGCACAAGGCGATCATGCGCCTGTCCAAGGCGCCCGAAGGCAACAAGCCTGTGACACTCGGAATCGGCGAGCCGTTCACCACGACGATCGGCATCGCGCTGATCTTCGCCTTCATCCTCGCGCTGCCAATCATCCTCTTGCAGCTCTACGGCTTCCTGCTGCCCGCATTCAGTCCCAAGCAGCAGAAGATCGCCTCGTCGCTGACGATGTCGATCCCGCTGCTGTTCGTCGCCGGTGTGATGTTCGGCTACTTCGTCGTGCTGCCGGCCGCCGTGCGCTTCTTTCAGAACTTCAACAGCGGCGAGTTCAACGTGCTCGTGCAGGCAAATCAGTACTACCACTTCGCCGCCGTGACGCTGCTGGCGATGGGGCTCGTGTTCCAGATCCCCGTCGCGATCCTGGCCGCCACCCGGGCGGGGATCGTCACGCCGACCCAGCTGCGCCACAACCGCCGCTACGCGTTGCTCGCCTGCGGCGCCGTCGCCGCGTTCCTGCCCGGCGACGCGGTGACGCTGCTGCTGGAGACCGTCCCGCTGTACCTGCTGTTCGAGGCGAGCCTCGTGCTCGCCTCGATCTTCGAGCGGCGCGAGCTGCGGCGCAGCCGCGCCGACGCCGCCTAGCGGGCGAGCGACAGCACGTGCGCCTTCGCCGGATCGATGCGCCCGTCGAGCAGATCGAGATAGGCGCCTTCCAGCGCCTGCGGGCCCTGTCCTTCGACTATCTGCAGCCAGCCCTCGCACCAGCGCAGGTAGGGCTGCCAGGACTCGGCGAGGCGCTGTTCGAAGCCGTCGCGGCCCCAGTCGGCCGTGCGCTTGGCTACGCGGTCGGGGGCGAAGAAGAACGTCGGGCGAGGCCCCGGCAGTGAATCGGGGACGTCGCCCATGCGATCGTGGTGGGTGGCCCCGACGACGGCTGAGTGCACGAGCTCTGTCCCGAGGTGGGTATGCACGGCCGTGCGCACATCCGCGTCGCCGGCCATATCGATGTAGACCGCGCGATCGCTGCCGAGCGAGTCGATCTCGTCATAGGTGACGACGTGGTCGTAGACGCCGAGCCCGCGAGCGAACTCCGCGCCCCGCGGCGAGCTCAGGCCGATCACCTCGATCCCGTCGCGGCGCGAGAGCAGGAAGGCGAGCGCGCTGGCGGTCTTGCTCGAGGCGCTCGAGAGGATCGCCGAGCGCGCGCCGAACAGCGACGCGTCGTCGAGGAAGTCGTCGATCAGATACGAGGTGAAGAACAGCGGCCGCAGCAGCATCTGCTCGGGCTCTGAGCCGGCATCGTAGATCGGGTCGGCGTCGACGCGCGCGTAGCCGTTGTAGGCGGCCGGCAGCTCGGCGCGATGGGCGGAGGCGTCGACGAAGCCCTGCGCGCCGATCCGCGCAGGCGTCACGACGAGCTCGCTCGAGGGCGGCAGGTATCCGTACACGCGCGTTCCCGGGTCCAGCGCCCCGGCGCGGCTGTCGGCGACCTCGGCAAAGCCCCACACCGGCATGCGGCCCCAGCCCTCGGGAGCTCCGAAGAAGCTCCAGTAGGACATCGCATCGCCGAACTTCGCATAGGTGATGTTGTTGGAGGTCAGGCCGAAGCGCTCGACGCGCAGCAGCGCCTGGCCGGCTGCCAGCTCCGTGGCGTCGCCGTCGTCGAAGCGGCAGCGGTGCAGGTCGTCGCGTGCGATCAGGAAGTCCACGCGCGCAAGCCTACGCGCTCGCCGCCGTCAGTGGCGGGGGAGCCCGGGCAGGACGTCGCCGCCGACCGGAGCGCTCGCCGCCGCGGTCAGGCGCCTGAGCGAGCGCGTTTCGCGCGGCAGCAGGCCCAGCGCGAGCGCCAGGCCGGCGAGCGCCGAGCCGCCCAGCAGCACCTCGACGGCGCCGAGCGCGTGCGCCAGCGGCCCGGC
>JAXDGQ010000181.1:0-3621 GCA_034664965.1 Solirubrobacteraceae bacterium
AGCCCTCGCCGCCGCCGTGCGGGTGGTCGACCGGGTTCATCGCCGTGCCGCGCGTCTGCGGGCGCACACCCATGTGGCGCTTGCGCCCGGCCTTGCCGACCTTCACGTTCTGGTGCTCGGCGTTGCCGAGCGTCCCCACCGTCGCGCGGCACTCGGCGCGCACCATGCGCATCTCGCCCGAGGGCAGGCGCAACGTCGCCATGTCGCCGTCCTTGGCCATCAGCTGAATCGCGGCGCCGGCCGAGCGCGCCATCTGGCCGCCGCGGCCGGGCTGCAGCTCGACGTTGTGGATCACCGTGCCGACCGGCATGCGCTCGAGCGCCATGCAGTTGCCGACGGAGACTTCGGCCGTGTCGCCGGAGGAGACCGTCATGCCGACGGTCAGGCGCTGGGGGGCGAGGATGTAGCGCTTCTCGCCGTCGACGTAGTGCAGCAGCGCGATGTAGGCCGAGCGGTTGGGGTCGTACTCGATCGCCGCGACCTTAGCGTCGACGCCGTCCTTGCGGCGCTTGAAGTCGATGCGCCGGTAGGCGCGCTTGGCGCCGCCGCCGCGGTGACGCGCCGTCTTGCGCCCGTGCGCATTGCGCCCGCCGCTCTTCTTGAGGCCTTCGATGAGTGTCTTCTCGGGCTTTGACTTGGTGACCTCGGCGAAGTCCGGGTAGGACACGAAGCGCATACCGGGACTCGTGGGCTTGGGCTTGCGGATGGGCATCAGTTAGTTCCTGAGATGTCGTGAGTCGAGCCAGACAAGGACGCAGTGAGCGTGGCCTGCTCTGCAGGCGAGCGAGCGAGGACGCAGTATGGCGAAGCGCTCACGGCCATCTCAGGAGTCCACGGCCGCGAGGCCCTGGAAGATCGGGATGGACTCGCCCTCGCGCACCTGCACGATGGCCTTCTTCCACGAACGCGTACGCCCCGTCGTGGTGCCCCGGCGCTTGGGCTTGGACTTGACGGTCGCGGTGCGCACCTCGACGACGTGCACGTCGAACAGCGCCTCGACGGCCTGGCGGATCTGCGTCTTGTGCGCTTCGTGGTGCACGCGGAAGGTGTAGCGGTGAAGCGCCGACAGCACGTAGCTCTTCTCCGAGACGACCGGGCGGATGATCACCTGCGAGTGGTCCATCAGGACTTGGCCTCCTCGGCGTCCTCGCGCGAGGACTGCTTGGCGGCTCGCGCGGTGAGCTCTGCGAGAGCGGCCTCGGAGACCAGCAGCGAGGCGGCGGCGAGCAGATCGGTGACGCCCACGTCGGCTGCGCTCAGCACGGCCACGCGGGTGAGGTTGCGAAAGGACAGCGCCGCCGAGGACTCCTCGGGTGCGAGCACGACGAGCGTCGGGCCATCCTGCGCCCAGTCGTCCAGCAGGTCGAAAGCCTGGCGCGTCCTGGGAGCTTTGAAGCCGCCGGTGTCGAGGATCGCGATCGACTTGCGCTCGGCGTGCAGCGACAGCGCGCTGCGCAGCGCCGCGCGCTGCTCCTTGCGGTTGACCTTGAAGGTGTAGGAGCGCGGATGAGGGCCGAAGGCGACGCCGCCGCCGGTCCAGATCGGCGAGCGGCTGGAGCCGGCGCGGGCGCGGCCGGTGCCCTTCTGGCGCCATGGCTTGGCGCCGCCGCCGCGGACCATCGCGCGCGTCTTCGTCGCCGCCGTGCCGCGCCTGCGCGCGGCCTGCTCGGCGCGCACGCTCTGGTGCACCAGCGGACCGCGAAAACCAGCGCCGAAGGCGCCATCATCGAGTTTCACCTTCTTACCGGTCGAAGATCGGCTCGCACCGAGCATTGGAGCGTCAGGCATTGCTGCGCACCTCCACCACGCCGCCGCGCGGACCCGGTACCGAGCCGCGCACCAGCAGCAGGTTCTCCTCGGTGTCGATCGAGACGATCTCCAGGCCCGGCTGGGTGACGCGCTTGTTGCCCATCTGCCCCGGTCCGCGAATGCCCTTGTGCACGCGCGAGGGGGTCGCCGAAGCGCCGATCGAGCCCGGGGCGCGCTTGTTGTGCGAGCCGTGCGACTTGGGCCCGCTGGCGAAGTTGTGTCGCTTGATCGTGCCCTGAAAGCCCTTGCCCTTGGAGACCCCGGAGATCTTCACGCGCGCGCCCACCTCGAAGGACTCGACGGTCACGCTCTCGCCGATCTGCAGCTCGCCCGCCTGGTCGCGGAACTCGACGACGTGGCGCAGCGGCGGCGCGTCGGCCTTGCGCAGATGGCCGATCTCGGCTTTTGTCAGGTGCTTCTCCTTGGCCTGGCCGAAGGCGAGCTGCACGGCTTCGTAGCCGTCGCGGTCGGGCGTGCGGATCGCCGTCACCGGGCACGGCCCGGCCTGCAGCACCGTCACGCGCGCGACCGTTCCGTCCTGGAGGAAGACCTGTGTCATGCCGAGCTTCTTGGCGAGGATGGCGGACATTGCAAGCGGTTGAGCAGAGAGCGGGAGAGGGTCAGGTAGCCAGGCGGATCTCGATGTCCACACCGGCCGGGAGATGATCCAGGCGCTGGAGGGAGTCGACCGTCTTCGGCGTCGGCTGGTGGATGTCGATGAGGCGCTTGTGCGTGCGGATCTCGAAGTGCTCGCGCGAGTCCTTGTCCTTGAAAGGCGAGCGGATCACGCAGTAGACGTTCTTCTCGGTGGGCAGCGGCACGGGACCGGAGACGGTCGCGCCGGTGCGCGTCGCCGTCTCGACGATCTCCTTCGCCGCCGACTCGATCGCCGACGTGTCATACGCCTTCAGGCGGATGCGGATCTTGTTCTGGGTGGCAGATGCCATGGAGGGTTCTTTGTGCTCTCTTGTCTGTGATTCGTGTGGGTATCTGGTCTGTGATCTCTGCTCGCTGCGGTAGTTCTGTGTGCGCTGCTCGGCGCCCCCGGCGGCGCAGCGAACTCCCGCCGGAGCCCCTCCCGGATGAGGGGCGAAAAGTGGATTCCGGGTGAGAATCCGCCCTCCTGCCCGCCACCGCCCCTTACGGGAGGCTTTGCTAGTCGTATCGGACTGCCAATGAAACGCCGCCCCGAAGGGCGGCGGTTGCTACTCGATGATCTCCGTGACAACGCCAGAGCCGACCGTGCGACCGCCCTCCCGGATGGCGAAGCGCAGGCCCTGGTCCATGGCGATCGGCTGAATCAGCTCGATGTCCATCTGGACGTTGTCGCCGGGCATGACCATCTCGACGCCCTCGGGCAGCTTCGCCACGCCGGTGACGTCGGTGGTGCGGAAGTAGAACTGCGGCCGGTAGCCGGTGAAGAACGGGGTGGGGCGACCGCCCTCCTCCTTCTTCAGCACGTAGACCTCAGCCTTGTACTTGGTGTGCGGCGTGATCGAGCCGGGCTTGCACAGCACCTGGCCGCGCTCGATCTCCTCGCGCTTGGTCCCGCGCAGCAGGCAGCCGACGTTGTCGCCCGCCTGGCCCTGGTCGAGGATCTTGCGGAACATCTCCACGCCCGTCACGACCGTCGAGGTCGAGTCGTGGACGCCGACGATTTCCACGGTGTCGCCGGTGTTGACGACCCCCTGCTCGACGCGGCCGGTGGCCACCGTGCCGCGGCCGGTGATCGAGAAGACATCCTCGACCGGCATCAGGAAGGGCTTGTCCAGCTCGCGCACGGGCTCGGGGATGTAGGTGTCGAGCGCCGCC
>JAXDGQ010000182.1:0-10113 GCA_034664965.1 Solirubrobacteraceae bacterium
GCGAGCGCTAGCCCGCGGCCCGCGTCGCCTCGCCGCCCTCGCCCCACAGCGTCGCCAGCAGCGAGCGAGCGCCGCCGTGGTCGCGGTGCTCGCACAGGTAGATCCCCTGCCAGGTGCCCAGCGCCAGGCGGCCGCCGGCGATCGGCAGCGACAGCGACGGGCCGAGCAGCGAGGCCTGGATGTGCGCGGGCATGTCGTCGGGCCCCTCCAGCGTGTGCGTCCAGTACGCCGCCTGCTCGGGCACGACGCGGTCGAAGTACGCGGCGAAGTCGCGGCGCACGTCACGGCTGGCGTTCTCGTTGAGCGTCAGCGAGGCCGATGTGTGGCGCAGGAACAGGTGCAGCAGCCCGACGCCGACCTGCGCCAGCTCGGGCAGCGCGGCGAGCACCTCGCGCGTGATCAGGTGAAAGCCGCGCGGGAGCGGCTCAAGCACGATCTCGCGTTGCGCCCACACGGCCAGACACCGTAGCGACATCGCTCCCCGCCTTCGCCCTCGTCTCGCGGTCACCGCGCGCCACCCGCGCGACACCGGCGTGACGCATGCGCGAGACTAGAGCGAGCGATCTATCTAGAACGGAGTGCACGATGCAGCAGCTGACCTACACCGGCCCACGCGAGCTTCAGTGGCACGACGCGCCCGAGCCGCGGCTGAGCGGCGACGGCGCGGCGCTGGTGCGCCCGCTGGCGGTTGCGACGTGCGACCTCGACGCGATGATCATCGCCGGCGAATCACCCTTCCCGGCGCCGTTCGCGCTCGGCCACGAGTGCGTTGCCGAGGTGATCGACGCCGGCGACGCAGTGACCTCGTTTCAGCGCGGGCAGCTCGTCAGCGTGCCCTTTCAGATCTCCTGCGGTGCGTGTGAGCCCTGCCGGCGCGGGCGCACGGGCAACTGCGCGAGCGTCGACTTCATGTCCACGTACGGATTCGGGCCGGCGGTCGCTCGCTGGGGCGGCTTCCTCTCAGAGCTCGTCGTCGTTCCCTACGCCGAGCACATGCTCGTGGCGGTCCCCGACGGCGTGGCGCCGGCGGCGGTCGCCAGCGCCTCGGACAACATCTCAGACGCCTGGCGTGCGGTCGCGCCGCCCCTGCAGCAGGAGCCCGGCGCGGCGGTGCTGATCGTCGGCGGCGCCAGCTCGGGCTCGATCGGCCTGTATGCCATCTCGCTCGCGCTCGCGCTCGGCGCGCAGTCTGTCCTGTACGTCGACGCCGACGACGAGCGCCGCCGCACGGCCGAGGCGCTCGGCGCGCAGACGCTCGCCGAGACGCCCCAGCGACTCGGCCCATTCGCGGTGACGGTCGACTCCAGCGCCGACGCCGACGGCCTGGCGCTGGCGCTTCGCTCGACCGCGCCCGACGGCACGTGCACGAGCACAGCGATCTACTTCGGCGAGCAGCCGTCGCTGCCGCTGCTGGAGATGTACACCAAGGGCATCACCTTCAAGACCGGTCGCGCGCACGTTCGCGAAGCGATTCCGCATGTGCTCGAGCTGGCAGCCAGCGGTGCGATCCGCCCCGAGCAGGTGACCACGCGCACGGTCGCCTGGGACGACGCCGCCGACGCCCTGCGCGACGGCGACTGGACAAAGCTCGTGATCGAGCGCTGAGCTGCGATCCTGCAGGCGATGTCCAGCCAGCAGTCCGCCGCGGCCGGCGCGTCCTCGCCGACGATCGACGAGATCGTGCTCGCCGACGCGCCAGAGCGATGGGCCGCGCTGGGCTTCACGGTGGCCGACGACATCGTGGCGCTGGGCTCGGTCCGCCTGCGGCTCGCCGGCTCCGATGCCGGCCGCGGGATCGTGGGCTGGTCGCTGCGCGCGCTGTCGGGCAGCGAGCTCGACGGGCTGTCGACGACGGTCTCGCAATCGCCGCCGCCGGAGCCCGCGCCGGAGCACCCCAACGGGATCTCCTCGATCGACCACGTCGTCGCGATGACGGGCGACCTCGATCGCAGCGTGCGCGCGCTGTGCGCCGCCGGCCTCGACCTGCGCCGCGTGCGCGAGCAGCCGACCGCTGCCGGGGCGCCCCGCCAGGCGTTCTTCCGTCTCGGTCAGGAGATCCTCGAGGTCGTGCAGGAGCCCGAGCAGGTCCTCGCCGAGCACGGCGGACCCGGCCGACCCGCCCGCCTGTGGGGCCTGGCGCTGCTCTGCACCGACCTCGACCGCACCGTCGCTGCGATGTCGCCGCACGCCGGCGCGGTGCGCGACGCCGTGCAGCCGGGGCGCCGCATCGCGACGGTCAAACGCTCAGCCGGCCTCGCCGTTCCCGTCGCGGTGATGAGCGTCAGGCCGCAGCCCGGCTAAGCGCGGGCATTCGGGCGCCCCGCGGCGCCCGGGGCCGCCGGGGGCTCGGTGGCGATCCGCGCGGCCTCCTCGCCGCCGAGGAACGGGGCGAGCGCGATGTAGGTCGCCGACGCGGCCAGCTCCGGCAGCTCGCGAAGCCTGTCCGCGAGCGCATAGTGCAGGCACAGCTCGAACAGGCCCCCGGCGATCGCCTCGATCGTCACCGGCGGCGGGGCCGAGCCCCCCGGTTGCTCCATGCCGGGCGCGAGCATCCGCGCGAATGCGTCCACACCGGCCCGCGAGCGCTGTGAGGTGTGTTCGGTCGCGACCAGTGCGTCCAGCAGCGCAATGTGCGCAAACGACGGCTCGGTTGCGAGGAAGTCCAACAGCGCGGCGATGCCGGCACGCACGGCGAGACGCCAATCGCTCTGCGCGGCAAACGCGCCTTCGACGATCGCCAGGCCCTTGGCCTGGCCGACCTCGAAGGCCACCAGGAACGCATCTTCCTTGTCGGCGAAGTGCTCGTAGAAGGCGACCAGCGACACCGCCGCCTCCTCGGCGATCCCTTCGACTCGCAGCGCCGCGTAGCCTTCGCGCGCGGTCAGGTTCGTCACCGCGTCGAGGATGCGTTCACGCTGGCTCTGCACGACAAAGCTGCGCGAGACGTTCTGATCGCCGCGCGCCAGCCCCCGGCGCCCGCCGAGCGGAGGATGCGGCGCCAGCGTGCCCGGGGCGCGGCCGCCGACGAGCGCGGTCGCAGCGCCGCCACCGCGCGACCGCACCGACGGCTCGCCCAGCATCGACGCCGGCGCGGGGTAGTAGGACGCCGCCCAGCTGGCCAGGTCGGGAACGAGGCCGGCCACCGCCGCGCGCTCGCCGCGCAGCACGCGCCGGTAGAGCACCCGGTTAAAGCCGCCGACGATCGCCTTCAGGGCGACGTTGGAGACCGAGCCCTCGCCCGGCGCCAGCTCGAGTGCGTCGCGCATGAACTGCTCGAAGGCGGCGACTGAGCGCTCGCGGCGCTCGACCGCCTCCGGCCCGGCGGCGGGGATCTCCAGCAGGCTCAAGCGCAGAGCCCCCGGGTTCTCGCGAGCCGAGGCGAACAGCGTGGCGATCGCCGTTTCCACCCGGCCGGGCCAGCCATCGGCTTCGCGGAAGGCGACCTCCAGCTGTCGTATCGCTTGACCGACGATCAGCTCGTACGCCGCCAGCAGGCAGTCCTGCTTGTTGTCGAACAGCTCGTAGAAGGTCTTGCGCGACACGCCCGCCCGCGCGATCACATCGGCCACGCGCGTCGCGCGGTAGCCGTCCTCGCCGACCGCAGCGATCATCGCCAGCGCCAACCGCAGACGCTGGCTGGCGCGCATCTGTTCGCGCTCCGCCGGGCCCGATGGGCGGCGCCGGGGCTCGTGCGGCTGTTGCGCGGCGCCGGTCTGTGCGATCGCCGGCTCTCGCGGTTTGGCTTTTGTCGGCATCTGCCCCCTGGGCACTCTGTCGAGCGCGCGTCCCCCGGTCTCAGTCGCGACCCGTGCTATGGCGAAAGACGATTCTAAGGAAATTAAGAAAATCGATCGATTGTTTTGTAAACAGGAGTCTACTTTGTCCCTTGACAGCGAAGTTTAGCTATGCGATGTTGAGCGTTCAGGAGTGACCTTCCCTCGTCCGGTCACCTTGAGGACGCTCGGCGCCGCTCCCTCCCTGGCGTGGGCGTCACGCCGGAGGGCGCCGTGACCTGGCTCGGTCGCGGCGCCGCCGGCGACATCGCCGGCTCGCTCGCGGCGCCCGCCCGCGACGCGCACGCTCCTCGGCGGGCCCCGACGCCGGCGCCGCGGCGGTGCGTCGTGCTCATGCGCCGGGCAGTGGACAGGGCGTAGGCTTACAGGACGCCGCCACCGATCGAAGATCGGCCAGCGCCTGACTGAAAGGACGCCGCATGAGCTGGGACTTCTCCACCGACCCCGACTTCCAAGCGCAGCTCGATTGGATGGCGGAGTTCGTCCGCCGCGAGATCTGGCCGTTGGAGGCGATCTGGCACGACCTCGGCCTGGAGGGCCTGAGCGAGGCGATCGCGCCCTTGCAGGAGCAGGTCAAGGAGCGTGGGCTGTGGGCCACCCACCTGCCGCCCGAGCTCGGCGGGCAGGGCATGGGCCAGGTGCGCCTCGGGCTGATGCACGAGATCCTCGGCAGCTCGCCGATCGCGCCGCTGGCCTTCGGCAACGCCGCGCCCGACTCGGGCAACTCCGAGATCCTGGCGATGGCCGGCACGCCCGAGCAGAAGGAGCGCTGGCTGCACCCGCTGCTCGCCGGCGACCTGCGCAGCGCCTTCAGCATGACCGAGCCCGACACGCCGGGCTCGGACCCGACGCAGCTGAAGACGCGCGCCGTCCGCGACGGCGACGGCTGGGTGATCGACGGCCACAAGTGGTTCTCCTCCAACGGCTCGATCGCCGACTTCTTGATCGTCATGGCCGTCACCGACCCCGACGCGCGCGGCTCCCAGCGCGCGTCGATGTTCATCGTCCCGCGCGACACGCCGGGCGTGGAGATCGTCCGCGACGTGCCGACGATGGAGCACCCGTGGGAGCAGTTCGGCGCCTACGGCGGGCACTCGGAGATCCTCTATGAGAACGTCCGCCTCCCCGCCGAGGCGCTGCTCGGCGGCGTCGGCGACGGGTTCATGCTCGCCCAGGCGCGGCTCGGCCCCGGGCGCATCCACCACTGCATGCGCTGGCTCGGCGTGGCGCGCCGGGCCTTCGACATGATGTGCGAGCGAGCGACCTATCGCCAGGCGCACGGCTCGCTGCTGGCCGAGAAGCAGACCGTGCAGAACTGGATCGCCGACAGCGCCGCCGAGATGCAGGCGGCGCGCCTGATGACGCTGCACGCCGCCTGGGTGATGGACATGCAGGGCGCGCGCGCGGCGATGGTCGACATCGCGCTGATCAAGTTCTACGGTGCCAAGGTCCTGCACGACGTCGTCGACCGCGCCGTGCAGACCCACGGCTCGCTGGGCTACTCCACCGACCTGCCGCTCGAGCAGATGTATCGCTTCGCGCGCGCCGCGCGCATCTACGACGGACCCGACGAGGTACACCGCCAGACCGTCGCCCGGCGCATCCTGCACCGCTACGCGCCGCCCCCCGGCGAAGTCCCCACGGAGTACCTGCCGACGCGCCGCGAAGAGGCGCGCGAGCGCTTCGCGCACCTGCTCGGCGCGCTCACCGCCAACGACTGACGACGCGTCCTCGCGCGAGCGGCGCCGGCGATCAGCGTTCGCCGGCGCCTCGGCGCAGCAGGAGCACGTACCAGCAGGCGATCACGATCAGCACCCCCAGCGGCAGCGCGAGGGTGAGGATCGAGCCGGTCAGGAAGTGCGCGGCGAGCGGGACGGCGGCGAGCATTGACAGGGCTCCTTCTAGTGGCCGCTCGCGAGCCGCGCGGTCCCGGAGGGGGCCGGCGCAGCCGGCGCGAGCCAGCGGTGGACGTAGACGAAGATGACGATCACGAACGTGACCGAGCCCGGCACCCACATGATGCCTGCGGCGAGCTGCTGATCGGTCAGCGCGGAGATGCCGCCGGGGCGGCCGGCCTCGTGCGCGTAGAACGAGTACAGCGGCTGGGGCGCCAGCGCCAGCACGACCGCGAGGACCCAGCTGACGACCATCGCGCCGACCAGGTAGGCGACGCGCTGCACCGAGGACAGGCGCGCGTGCAGCGGCGGCGAGTCGATCACCTGCTTCCAGAACATCACGGCGGTCGTGAGGAACAGGGTGTGCTCGAGGGCGTGCAGCGCCGACGAGCGCAGCGTCGCGTCGACCAGCGCCGGGATGTGCCACGCGAGGAGCACGACGCTGAAGGCCAAGAAGCCCGCCTGCGGGCTTCCCAGCGCCCTGCTCGCGGCGCGCAGCCAGCGCGTGCGCCGGCCCTGGCTGAGGTTGCGCGCGAGCCAGCGGCGCAGGTCAAGCGGCAGCGAACGCCACAGGCGGATCCATGGCCGCGCCAGCACGATCAGCGGGGCCGCCACGACGAGCAGCAGCACATGCTGGACCATGTGCGCCCAGAACAGCTGCTCTGAGAGGATGTCAAGCGGCGAGCTGAGCGCGATCACCAGCACCGCCAGCCCGGCGTAGAACGACGCGCCCTGCCAGAGGCGCTCGTGCCTGGTGCGCGCCGGCGTCACCGTGCGCCGCGAGCCCAGCCCGTAGAGAAGCGCCAGGCCGATCACCAGCACCAGCGGCGGATCGAACGACCAGTCGGAGAAACCGGGCGCGACTGTCGCCGCGGCGAGCATCACAGCAGGTACAGCGTCACGTAGGCGATCGCCCCGAGGCCTGCCAGGTAGGACCAGAAGAACGCGAATGCCTCCATCCCGGGGGCGATGAGCCGGTCGGGGTCCTTGATGTCGCCGTTCGCGGTCGCGGGCGCGCGCCGGGCGCGCAGCTCGGTGGCAATGTGCGTCTCCAGCCAGTACATCGTGCCGAGCGTCGCGATCGCGAAGAAGGCCGTCCACGCACAGAAGACGCTCGCGTAGCCGCCGTCGGTCGGGCCGAACGGCTGGACGGTGTACTCGATGCATTGCAGCGCCACGGCGGCGAGCCCCAGCAGCAGCGAGCCACTAGCCGGGCCGAGCCATCCGCGTGACTCGGCCTTCATCTGACGGCCGGCGACGAACGCGAGCACGGCGCTGAGCAGCACGCAGGCGACGATCGCCGCGCCCAGACCCTGGTCGGCTCTGACGCGGCTGAGGTGCCACTGATGGTTCTCGTTGAGCGAGCGCAGGTAGAAGTAGGCGAACAGGAAGGCGAGGAAGAAGAACGTCGTGGCGCCGGCCAGCAGCCGCGCGGCGATGTACAGCGCGCGCGCGCCCACGTCCGGCGGCTCGGGCGGGATCTCCACGCCATGCGCGACCGGCGGGACCATCATCCCCAGCGGGCGCTCTTCGCGGGAGGCCTCCATGCTCACACCCCCGCCGCGGCCGGCTCGCTGCCGCCGACCCCGATCGGCGTGCCGTAGTCGTACGGGTCGGAGTCGATCACCGGGATCTGCTCGAAGTTGTTGACGGGCACCGGCGTCGGCACCTGCCACTCGAGCGACTTCGAGCGCCACGGGTTGGACTCGGCGCGCAGGCGTACGACGATCATCGAGTAGACGACGTTGAACAGGAAGATCAGCATCGAGAAGCCGAGCACGAAGGCGGAGATCGACACCCAGACGTTGAGGCCGTGCAGGTTGGGCGCGTAGCTGGAGACGCGCCTGGGCATGCCTTTCATGCCGAGCACGAACAGCGGCATGAAGGTCGCGTTGAAGGCCACGAACATCAGCCAGAAATGCCACTTGGCCAGGAGCTCGTTGAACCGCAGGCCGGTCATCTTCGGCACCCAGTAGTAGATCGCAGCGAAGAACGTGAAGATCAGGCCGCCCATGATCGTGTAGTGGAAGTGCGCCATCACGAAGAAGCTGCCGTGCGTGTCGGTGTCGCTGGGCACGTCTGAGAGGAACACGCCGGAAAGGCCTCCGATCAGGAAGTTGAACGTCCAGCCGAGGCAGAACAGCATCGGCACGCTGAACGTACTTCGCGCCTTCCACAACGTGCCCATCACGCACAGGAAGATGAAGCCGGTGGGTATCGAGATGATCTCGGTCGAGAGCGAGTAGAAGGGGCGCAGGTCGGCGTTTATGCCGCTGACGAACAGGTGGTGCTGCCACACGAAGAAGCTCAGAAGGGTCACGCCGAGCATGCCCGAGACCGCCAGCCGATAGCCCCACAGCGGCTTGCGCGTGAACACGGGCAGCAGCTCGAGCACGATCCCGAACCCGGGCAACGCGAGGATGTAGACCTCGGGGTGGCCGAAGAACCAGAACAGGTTCTCGAACAGGTACGGGCTGCCGCCGCCGGCGGGCACGAAGAAGCTCGTGTCGATCGTGCGGTCGAGCGCGGCCATCGCCAGCGTGGCGATCAGCATCGGCGCGGCGAGGACCATCAGCACCGAGGTGGCGAGCACCGACCAGACGAAGATCGGCAGCCGCGACCACGTCAGGCCGGGCGCGCGCATCGTGATGATTGTGGCGATCATGTTCAGCCCGAGCAGGGTCATCGACAGGCCGACGAGCGCGAAGAAGACGATGTAGGAGTCCATCCCCATCACGGCCTGGTCGTTGAGCGGCTCGTAGCCCGTCCAGCCGGTCGGGAAGCCGCCGAAGAAGATCGTCGAGACGAGGATGAAGCCGGCCGCCATCAGCAGCCAGAAGGTCAACGCCTCGACGCGCGGGAAGGCCATCCGCCGGGCGCCGATCATGATCGGCACGAAGTAGTTGGCGAAGGGGCCGAGCACGGCCGAGGTCATCACCCCCATCATCATTGCCCCGTGCATGCCGACGAGCGAGAGGTACTGGTTGGGGGCGATCGTCGTCGGCGTGCTGTGCAGCAGCTCGGTGCGGATCAGCATCGCGTTCAGGCCGGCGATGAAGAAGAACAGGCCGATCCCCACGAGGTACTGGATGCCGACGACCTTGTGATCGGTGCACAGGCCGAAGTAGCGTCCGATCCCCTCGTCCTCCTTCTCACGCAATGACGCGGGCTTGCCGAGCAGCCGGCTGACCGGGTAGTTGGCGAAGCCCAAGCCGATCAAGAAGCCGGCCACGCCGAACAGGTAGGCGAGCAGCAGCGCGATGTCGTTCTCGTCGGTTTCGGAGCGGAATTCGAGGCTCGGCGCCTTGATCTGATGTCCGATGAACCAGCCGAGGTAGTAGCCGCCCACGCCAAGCAGCACGGCGGTGAGCAGGTTGAAGCCGACGAGCCGCCGCCACAGCGGGCGACGAACCGGCGCGGGGGAGGGTTGCGACTGCACTGTGGTGGTCATCCGGCTCGCCTCGGGGGTTCGGGGAGGTAGGTCTTGCTGTATGGCGGCAGCACCTTTGTGGCCGCCGCGTACTTCGTCTGCTGTTCGGCGATCCAGGTGTCGAAGGCGGCGCGGCTGACCACGTGCCCGTGATCGAACATCGCGCCGTGCCAGATGCCGCACAGCTCAGAGCAGCGCACTTCGAAGGTCTGCTCTCGCGTGGGCTTGACGAACACGACGTTGTCTACGTTCGGGTTGGCGTCGGCCTTCACGCCGAGCTGGTAGGCCCAGAAGGAGTGGATGACGTCGAGCGAGGTGACGTGCAGTTCGACCATCTGGTTGACCGGCAGCTCGAGGTGCGGGACCTCGACGCCCCCGTATTCGGGGAAGCGGTAGGTGAACTCCCACTGCTGGGCGATCACCTGCACCTGCAGCTTCTTGCCGCCCGGCGCGGCGACGGGCGAGGGTCCGCCGCCGGAACCCGCCCCTTCTTGCTCCAGGCGCTCGGTCGCGAAGGCGGCCAGCGCGAGCACGAGCACCGAGGTCACGACGATCCAGACGGTCTGCAGGCGCTGGTTGCCGCGTATCGCCGGGCCTTCGAGCAGGCCGCCCTTGGGCTGGCGAAAGACGATCACGGCGTAGAGCAGATAGAGCACGACGAGCAGCAGCACGGGCGTGGCCATCGCCAGCAGGACCGTGTTGTCGGTGACGTGGCCGGAGGCCTGTTCTGAGCCGTTGCCCGGCGGCAGGATCGGGCCGAGCAGCACGATCACCAGCGGTGTCGCGATCAGCGAGGCGACGACCCAGAGGATCGTGAAGCGGCGCGCGTGGTTGAGCTCGGCCATTCGCTACACGACTTCCAAGAAACCGTCCATGTAGCCGAGCGTCTGCATCGGTCCTCCTCCGCCGGTGAGGAAGCCGGCGGCGCAGGGTACGAAGCACTGCCAGCGGTAGCGGCCCTTCTTTCCGGTATGGATCGTGAAGGTGATCGTGC
>JAXDGQ010000183.1:0-5150 GCA_034664965.1 Solirubrobacteraceae bacterium
GGGGATGCCGAGCTGCACGGTCTCGCCGTCGATCTGCATCGTGTTCGCCGCGACCTTCGGCTGGGTCAGGCGCGTGTCGATGAACCCGAACGCGACCGCGTTGCAGTTCACCTTGAACTGGCCCCACTCCTTCGCCAGCGTCTTGGTCAGCCCGACCACCGCCGCCTTCCCCGACGAGTAGTTGGCCTGGCCGGCGTTGCCCATCGTGCCCGAGATCGACGAGACGTTCACGACCTTGCGGAAGACCTCGCGACCCTCCTCCTTCTCCTTCTTGGCGGGCTCGCGCAGGTGCGGCGCGGCCGCGCGGATCACGCGGAACGGCACGACCGTGTGTATGTCCAGCATCGCCTGGAAGTGCTCGTCGGACATCTTGTGGATCGGCGCGTCGAGCGTGTAGCCGGCGTTGTTGACGATGATGTCGATCTTGCCGAACGAGTCGACCGCCTTCTGCACGAGCTCGTCCGCGGCGCCCGGCTTGGTCAGGTCGCCGGCGTAGACGGCGGTTTCGCCGGAGATCTCCGATGAGGTCTGCTCGGCGATGTCGCCGTCGAGGTCGTTGATGAGGCACTGCGCGCCCTGCGAGACGAGCAGCTCCGCCGTCGCCCGTCCGATCCCGCGTGCCGAGCCCGTGACGATCGCCGACTTGCCGTCGAGTACTCCCATAGCTGTCCTGCTCCTTGGTCGCTTGAGTTGGCGTCGCAGGTTATCCGAGCGCCTGGCAAGGCCGCGCGGGGCGGGGAGCGCCACAGGCGAGCGCGCGAGCGCTCAGGGCTTGATGATGCGCCCGAAGTCCTGCGTGTAGATCGCGCCGGCCTGGCCGCGCGCGAGCGAGGCCAGCGGGTGCGGCGAGACGCCGATGCCGGTGTCTCGGAAGGTCGCGTCGAGGATGTTCGCGCGATGCTCCGGCGAGGCCATCCAGCCCCCGACGATCGCCTTCGGCGAGGCCATCCAAAGCGTCGCCCAGGCGATGTTCTCGCCGACGGCGTAGCCGATGTGCGAGCTGAAGATGTAACCCGTCGCGCGCATGCGCGACAGCGGGGTGTCGCCGTGGCGGCCGTCGTGTTCGAAGTAGTCGCCGATGGCCATGTCTTCGGAGTGCCCCTGCGCGGCGTGCTGCAGCGGCGCGTCGGCTGCCAGCGCCTTCATGCCGCGGCTGGTGCGTTCGCGGTTGACCAGGCACAGCGCCGCCGCGCGGACGCGCTGCAGGTTGGCGGGCTTGGGCTGCAGCCTCGTTTCAGTGCACGCGCCGCTGGCCGGCGACGGCGGGTGCCTGCGGTGTGAGGTCTGGTGGTGCACCGCCTTGTGGTGGCGCCGCCGGCAGGAGGCACGGCGCTTGTGGTGGCGCGGCGCGCCAGACGGCTTGGGGGCGCTGGAGTGATAGCTCGCGCGCTTGGCGCATTTTCCGCGGTGGCGTTTGTGTTTCACCGGCGAGCTCGTGCGGCTCGACGCGCTCTTGCCGCGCGTCGACGCAGGGGCCGTCGAGGCCACTGCCGAGCAGGCCACGCACAGCGCGAGCAGCGCCGCGCAGACGGCTGCGCCGAGCAGATGACGGCGAACGGCTGTGTACGCACGGCGTCCAAAGGCCACGAAGCCCGTATCGGAGCGAACGCCGCACGACATGAGCGGCTTTGCGCAGCTTGGACGGTTTCATGCAGGTCGCGCGGGCCCGCGTGCGCGGGTCGCAAGCGCCCGAAGCGAGGCTCAGAGAGCGAGCACGCGGCCGAGGATCTCGCGCATGATCTCGTCTGAGCCGCCGCCGATCGGCCCCAGCCGCGCATCGCGCGCGGCGCGCTCCACCCAGTACTCGTGCATGTAGCCGGCGCCGCCGTGGATCTGCAGGCACTCGTCCATCAGCTCGAAGGAGGCACGCTGCGTCAGCAGCTTGGCCATCGTGACCTCCTTGAGCGGCTCCTCGCCGGCGACGAAGCGGCGCAGCGCGTCGTAGGTGACGCAGCGGCACGTGTAGACCGAGGTCGCCATGTCGGCGAGCTTGTGGCGGATCGTCTGGTGGCCCGAGAGCGGGCGGCCGAAGGCCTGGCGCTCGCGCGCGAACTCTGCGGTGCGCTCCCACGCGATCTGCATGGCGCCGACGGCCCCGAGCGCCATCGCCAGGCGCTCCCACTGGAAGTTGGCCATGATCAGCTTGAAGCCCCCGTTGAGCTCGCCGAGCAGGTTCTCCTCTGCAACGAACACGTCCTGGAAGGCGATCGTGGCCGTGTCGGAGGCGTGCCAGCCGAGCTTGTGCAGCGCCGAGGAGTCGACCCCGTCGCCGCGGTCGACGATCAAGAAGGAGATGCCGTGATGACCGCCCTGCTCGGTGGTCTTGACGGCGGTGACGATGAAGTGCGCGCGCACGCCGTTGGTGATGTATGTCTTCTCGCCGTTGACCACCCAGCCGCCGTCGACGCGCTCGGCGCGCGTGCTCAGCGCGGCGACGTCCGAGCCGGCGCCCGGCTCGGTGATGCCGAGCGCGCCGATCAGCTCGCCGCGGATCGCCGGGGCGAGGTAGCGCTGCTTCTGCTCCTCTGAGCCGAACTTCCAGATCGGCGGTGTGGCGATGTTCGTGTGCGCGCCGATACCCGCCGCCGTGCCTCCCGAGCCGGTGCGCGCGAGCTCCTCGCAGAGCACCGACTCGTGCAGGTAGTCGCCGCCCTGCCCGCCGTACTCGACCGGGTACTTCAGCCCGAGCAGCCCCTGCGCGGCCAACTTCGCGAACACCTCGTCGGGGAACCAGCGGTCCTCCTCCCACTGCTGCGCGTGGGGCGTCAGCTCGCGCTCGATGAAGCCGCGCACCGACGCGCGCAGCTCCTCGTGCTCCTCGGTGAACGGTGGGTTCAGCGCCAAGTGATCAGAGCCCGTACGAGCGCCCGATGACATCGAGCATGATCTCGTCGGTGCCCGCGCCGATGCGGTTCAGGCGCATGTCGCGCCACACGCGCTCGACGCCGTACTCCTTCATGTAACCGGCGCCGCCGTGGATCTGGATGCATTCGTCGGCGACTTCGCAGGCGATGCGCGCGGCGTGCAGCTTGGCCATGGAGATCTCGCGTACGGGGTACTCGCCGTTGTTGAAGCGCCACGCGGTCACGTAGACCATCTGACGCGCCGACTCGATTTTCGTCGCCATCTCGGCGAACTTGTGGCGGATCACCTGGAACTTGCCGATTTCGCGGCCGAAGGCCTTGCGCTCGTGCGCGTACTGCAGCGTTTTCTCAAAGCATTTCTGGGCACCGGCGACGCAGCCGGCGGCGCCGATCAGGCGCTCGCCCTGGAGCTCCCACATGATGTGGTAGAAGCCCTTGCCGACCTGCCCGAGGACCGCCGAGGCGGGCACGCGCACGTCCTGGAAGGCCAGCAGCGCGGTGTCCGATGCGTGCATGCCGAGCTTCTCGAGCTTCTTCTCGCGGATCACGCCGGGCGCGTCCATCGGCACGAGGAACAGCGTGAAGCCGTCGTAGCCCTTGTCGGGGTCCGTCTTGGTCACGAGCACGATCACGTCTGCGCGGTGGCCGTTGGTGATGTATGTCTTGGAGCCGTTGATGATGTAGTCGTCTCCGTCCTTGTCCGCGCGCGTCTTGATACCCGACACGTCCGAGCCGGCGTCCGGCTCGGTGATGCCCAGGCAGAGGATCTTCTGCCCCTTGATCGCCGGTTCGGCCCACTCGCGCTTCTGCTCCTCGGTGCCGAAGGCGAGGATCGGCGGCATCGCCATGTCGGTCTGCACCGCGACGCCCATCGAAAGGCCGCCTGAGTTGGCGTTGCCGATCTCCTCGGCGTGCACGAGCGCGGAGTAGTAGTCGCCGCCCTGGCCGCCGAAGGCCTCGGGCTTGTCCAGGCCGAGGAAGCCGAGCTCGCCCATGCGGTGGAAGACCGAGTCCGGGAACGTCGTCTCCTCCCACTCCTCCGCGTGCGGCGCGAGCTCTTTGATGGCGAAGTTCGTGATCGACTCGCGCAGCTGTTCGTGCTCGTCGGTGAAGATGAAGTGCTTGCGCGCGCTCTGGAAGTCGGGCTTGAGCACGCTCTCGGCGGTCGCGGCCATGTCGGCGGTCTCCTTGGTGTAGATACGTGGGCCGGCGGCGTCGGGCGCGTCGGCAGCGTGGGGAAGACGCTAACGCAGGCGCGCGCAAAAGTAAACAGTAGAGCTACCTACTTCCAGCGTGCAGTCGTTCCGGTTAGGATGCCCTGGTGGCCAGCGACCCAGTCCTCTACGAGCTCGACGAGTCGGGCGTGGCGACGATCACGCTGAACGACCCGGACACGCGCAACGCGCTGTCGCCGGACATGCTCGGCGGGCTGATCGCAGCGTTCGAGCGTGCCCGCGACGAAGACGGCGCGCGCTGCGTTGTGCTGGCGTCCTCGCACGAGAAGACGTTCTCCTCGGGGGCGAACCTCGGCGGCTTCGCCGCCGATGCGCCGCTGGTCCAGCGCCACTTCGCCTCCGAGCGCTTCGTCGCCCTGTTCAAGCTGATCGGCGAGCTCGGCAAGCCGACGGTCGTCGCGGCCGACGGCCACGTGCTCGCCGGCGCGCTCGGTATCGCGCTGGCGTGCGACCTGATCGTGGCCTCCGACCGCGCGAGCTTCGGCACACCGGAGATCAACGTGGGCACGTTCCCGTTCATGATCATGGCGCTGATCTATCGCAACGTGCCGCGCAAGAAGGCCACCGAGCTGCTGCTGCTGGGCGAGCGCTGGAGCGCGCAGGAGGCGCTGGCGGCAGGGATCGTCAACAAGGTCGTGCCCGCGCCGGAGCTCGGCGCGGCAGTCGGCGAGTGGGCGGCCAAGCTGGCGGGCAAGTCGCCGGTGATCATGCGCCTGGGCAAGGAAGCGATGCGCCGCCAGATGGACATGCCGCTCGAGGATGCGCTGGACTACCTGCGCGCGCAGCTGACGCTGGCGATGTCGACCGAGGACATCGTCGAGGGCGTAAGCGCGTTCTTCGAGAAGCGCGAGCCGCAGTGGAAAGGACGCTGATGAGCACGCAGGAGGCCAAGCCCACGGGTGAGAACGGAGGCCCCGCCCAGCCGGCCCAGAACGAGTCGGAGCCGACATCGCTGCTGCGCCCGCTGGTGGAGGACCTGCACGCGCGCCGCGCGCAGATCGAGCTGGGCGGCGGCGAGCAGAAGATCGCCAAGCAGCACGCCGCCGAGAAG
>JAXDGQ010000184.1:0-9907 GCA_034664965.1 Solirubrobacteraceae bacterium
GGCCGAAGTGCCGATGAGTGAAGATGAGCAGTCGCATTGCGCAACGGGCGATCGTCGCCGCGCTGCTTGTTGCCGCGGTGGCGACGGCGATCGCGGTGCACATCAGCTTGACCCAGGGGCTGCACGAACGCCGTGCCAACCGGCTTGCAGTGGCGCGCCATCGCGTCGCCGACGCACTTCAGCGGCGCACCTACTTCCTCGAGGATCTGGCGGACATGGTGGGGGTGCACGACGATGCCGCCGCAGCCGAGTTCTCACGTTATGCCCACGTTCGCGGCCGCGAAGAGCGCGCCGTCGTTTCCGTCGAGTGGGTGCGCCGCTCGACGAGCGGCGGGTTGGTACCCGCTGCCGCTCCGGACCCGAACCCAGGACCGACGCCGGTCCTGATCGCCCCCGCCTCTGCGGCGGATGGTGCGCTGGCCGACGGCGCACATGAGCACGCGGCCAGTCATGCGATCGCCCTCGCGTCGCTGAGCAAGACCGTCAGCGTGTCCGCTCCTGTGAGGCTTGCCAATGGCCACCCCGCCTTCTACCTCGCCGTGCCGGTCGAAGCGCGACGCTACTCCGGCGCCCTGTCGAAGCTGGAGTCCCAGAGCGCCATCGTCGGGCTTGTCGATGTCCATGTCCTTGTCGAGCAGGCACTGGGAGGCGGGTCGCCCGCGTTTCGCCTCCGCGACGGCGTCACGCCGCTCGCCGCCGTCGGGTCGGGCCTGCACAACGCGGTGCAGGCCGCGGTTCCGGCCGCCGGACGCCGGTGGACCGTAGCGGTCGAGGGCGGCACCCTCTCATCGATCCAGGTGGCTGCGCCGTGGCTGGTCCTCCTCATCGGGCTTGGTCTGACGGCGGCCGTAGCGACCATTCTTCGCAACTCAGCTCGGCGGCGTGACGAGGCGCTGCGGCTTGCCGATGAACGCCTCGCAGATCTCGCGGTGTCGCTGCAGCGCGTGGAGGCCGCCAACAACGAGCTTGAGGTCGCTCGTGCGCAGGCGGAGATGCGATCGCGCGTCGACGCCCTCACCGAGATCTTCAATCGCCGGCATTTCGGCGAGATGCTGGACAAGGAGCTGTCTCGGCCCGACGGCCCGCGTGCCGCCGTGCTGCTGCTCGACGTCGACCACTTCAAGCGGATCAACGACGAGCACGGTCACCTCACGGGCGACGTGATCCTGCAGGCGGTCGCCGCTCGGATCGGCTCGACCGTCCGCTCGACCGATTGTCTCGCGCGCTGGGGGGGTGAGGAGTTTGCGATCCTCGCGTCCGACATGAACGATGAGAGGACGCAAGAGCTCGCCGAACGGGCTCGACGCGCCGTCAGCGACGAGCCCGTCGTGGTGGACGGTGTGCCGCTCAGCCTGCGCGTGTCAATTGGCGCAGCATTGAGCGGCGACGGCCTTGACTCCCCCGACGAGATCCTCGATGCCGCCGACCAAGCGCTATACGAGGCCAAGCGCACCGGGCGCGACCGGGTTCGGCTCTACTCGGCTCGCGCGGGCGCCGAGCGAGCCTAGCCCGAACAGCATTCGGCCTGATAGTCTCGCCCGCGCCCTGACGGGAGGTGCGGCTCTCGCAGAGGCGCTGAAGCTGTGGTGAGGCGCAGGCCCAGCCTGCGGGCGGAAGGAGCGGGGACTGGTGAAGCTCGTGACCGCGATCGTGCGGCCCGAGAAGGTCAACGATGTGCTCGAGGCGCTCTACCGCGCCGACGTGCGCGGCATGTCGATGAGCCGAGTTCAGGGCCATGGCGGCGAGCTCGACCGGGTCGAGACCTATCGCGGCACGACCGTGAAGATGGAGCTCTCGGAGAAGGTGCGCTTCGAGGTCGCCGTCTCCGGCGACTTCGTGCAGAGCACCATCGATGCCTTCTGTGCGGGCGCGCGTACAGGGGAGGTTGGCGACGGCAAGATCTTCGTCGTCCCGTTGGAGCAGGCCGTCCGCATACGTACCGGCGAGACCGACGCAAGCGCCGTGACGCCGGTGAAGAAGTGATCGCGAGCGCTTCGGTCAGCGCCGGCGACACGGCGTGGATGCTTGCGGCCACGGCACTCGTGCTGCTGATGACGCCTGGGCTCGGCCTGTTCTACGCCGGGCTCGTGCGCTCCAAGAACACCCTCAACACCTTCATGATGTCGATCGCCGCGCTCGCCGTGGCCACGGTCATGTGGGCTGCCGTCGGCTACTCGCTGGCCTTCGACCATGGCAATGGCTTCGTCGGCGGGCTCGGCCACGCTTTTCTGAAAGACGTCGCCTTCGCGCCGCGGGCCGGCACATCGATTCCGCAGTTGCTGTTCTTCTGCTTCCAGGCGGCCTTCTGCATCGTCACGGTCGCACTGGTGTCCGGGGCGGTTGTGGAGCGGATGCGCTTCCTGCCGATGCTCGTGTTCTCGGCCCTGTGGTCGGTGCTCGTGTACTCCGTGCTCGCGCATTGGGCGTTCGGCGGCGGATGGCTGCAGGCCGGCGGAACGCTCGACTTCGCCGGAGGTGTTCCGGTGGAGATGGGCTCTGGCTTCTCGGCCCTGGCGGCGGCGCTCGTGATCGGCGCGCGCAAGGACTACGGTCGCCAGGCGCTGCTGCCGCACAACTCCGTTTATGTGCTGCTCGGCGCAGGGCTGCTGTGGTTCGGATGGTTCGGCTTCAACGGCGGAAGCGGCTTCTCGACAGGACACTCCAGCGTCCTCGCGTTCACAAACACCCTGCTCACGCCCGCGTGCACTCTGCTGGTGTGGTTCGGGCTCGATCTGCTCCGTCAAAAACGCGTGACCGCGATCGGTGCGGCCACGGCGATCATCGTCGGCTGTGTGGGCATCACGCCGGCGGGCGGCTACATCAGCCCTGGCTGGGCGATGGCTTTGGGCGCCGTCGCTGCGCTGCCCAGCTACGCGATCATCGTCTGGCGTCCGCGCACGCGGATCGACGAGACGCTCGATGTGCTTGCGGCGCACGGCATGGCGGGCCTAACCGGGATCTTGTTCCTGGGGTTCGTCGCGCAGCTCTCGTGGAACGGCGTCTCGGACGGCTTGCTCTATGGAAATGCGCATCAACTCGGCTGGCAGGCAATCGCCGGGCTGGCTGCTCCGGCCTACGCGTTCACGGCCACATTCGTGCTGCTCCGCCTGCTCGCTCTGGTCATGCCGCTGCGCGCCACCGAACACGAGGAGGCGCTTGGAATGGACGTCGTCCAGCACGGGGAGCAGGCCTACGCTTCGGGCGAGGGCGCGATCCTGGTTTCCACCGAGGCCGGCCTGGACGGGCCGGTCGCGGTCGCTCAGCCCTGATCGATCTGCCGGGGCGGTCGAGCCTGAGAGCAGGGGACTTGAGGTGGTGGCTCACCCCCGGCGCATGAGCCGGCCGACAGCGGCCATCATCTCGGCGGTCCGCGCATCGCGCTCGCCGGGCTCGGCTCCGATCACGCAGGTGTGCGCATGGCCGTCGAGCAACCCCAGGGCGACCTTGTCGAGCGCGGCCTGGACAGCCGCTATCTGTGTGAGGACGTCGATGCAGTAGCGGTCCTGCTCGACCATCCGCTCGACGCCGCGCACCTGGCCCTCGATACGCCGCAGCCGTGTCTGCAGTTGGTCCTTGGTCGCCGTGTACCCGCGCACCGGAGCCGTGCTCTTTGTGGTCATGGGGACATTCTACGCCATACACCGGGGGGGTATGCTACGTTCGAGAGCGTGACCTCGAAAGGAGCTAGGCGATGGACGTCCTCGAAGTCATCTGGCACGGCCTGAGGGACTCCTTCCTGATGGCCTGGGAGGTCTGGTGGGCGCTGGTGATCGGCTTTGCGATCTCAGGCATCGTCCAGGCCTGGGTGCCAAGAGAGCGCATCGAGAGAGCTCTGTCGGGATCGGGTCCCAAGCCGGTCGCGCTGGCGACCGCCCTCGGTGCCGCCTCGAGCTCGTGTTCCTACGCGGCGATCGCAATCGCCAAGAGCCTGCTCCAAAAGGGCGCCTCGGCGACCACCGCGCTTGCGTTTCAGTTCGCCTCGACCAACCTGGTGTGGGAGCTGGGCCTCGTGCTGTGGGTGCTGATCGGCTGGCAGTTCACCCTCGCCGAGTACGTCGGCGGGCTCGTGATGATCGTGCTGATGGCGCTGGTGCTGCGCCTATTCGTCTCGCCTCGAATGGAGGCCGAGGCGCGCGAGCACGCCCAGCAGGCCGACCCGGGCCACCAGCACCGCTCGGCAAGCGAAGAGATGAGCTGGCGACAGCGCCTGGCTTCTGTGTCTGCCTGGTCTGACGTCGCCCACAACTTCCGCGGGGACTGGCAGATGCTGTGGAAGGAGATCCTCACCGGTTTCGTGCTGGCCGGCTTCATCGCGCAGCTCGGAAACGACTTCTTCAGCGGGCTTTTCCTCGAGCACACCGGCGGAGTGCTGGGCGCCGTCGAGAACGTCATCGTCGGGCCGATCATCGCCGTGCTGAGCTTCGTCTGCTCGGTGGGCAACGTCCCCCTGGCGGCCGTCCTGTGGTCGGGCGGCATCAGCTTCGCCGGGGTGCTGGCCTTCCTGTTCGCGGATTTGATCGTGCTGCCGATCATCGCGATCTACCGCAAGTACTACGGCACGCGCTTCGCCCTGAGGATCGTGGCGCTGATGTTCGTGACGATGGTGGTCGCCGCATTGGTCGTCGATGGTTTGTTCAGCGGGCTCGGGCTCATCCCGACCGGACCGCGGCCCTCGCGGGGCGACATCTTCGGCACGATCGCGGTTGACTACAAGCTGTTCCTCAACGTCCTCGCAGCCCTCGTATTCGCTGCACTGCTCTGGCTCACCAAGCGCCGCGGCGTGACCGACCCGACGTGTGGCATGAAGGTCGACAAGGCCAAGGCGGTCCGCATGGACTTCGGCGAGGAGACCTTCTACTTCTGCTCAGAGCATTGCCTGCATGCCTTCGAGGTCGACCGCCGAGCCCAGCCGGGCGAACCCTCCGGTACGCAAGAGTCCACGGCAGCCGAGGCCCATCCCCGGTGAGGAGCACGACGCCGCGGGCGTCGGGCAGGGCGAGCTGATGGCGCCCTCCGCGCTGGTCGCGCCACGCAGCTAGTCTGCGTCGCCGTATGTCGAATCGAGCTGTGCGCGTGCGCCTCTGCTGTGTCGCCCTGGTGGGAGCTCTCGCACTGGTCGCGATCGGCTGTTCGGCCAGCAGCAAAGCGCCAGCCGGCCTGACGATCTCCGGCCCAGGGCTGCAGACGAGCAAGCCGCCGTGGGCGCCTGAATATGCACACCTCGCACAGCGACTGCGTGCGCTCGGACTTCCACCGGGCGGCAAGGAAAACTTTCACATCCACGCGCTGCTGCACATCTACGTCGACGGCTTGCTGGTGCCCACCGCGGCCAACATCGGACTCGATCCCGCCAAGAAACTCGAGTCGAGCCTGCACACGCACGATCGCACCGGGATCATTCAC
Source organism: Solirubrobacteraceae bacterium (assembly GCA_034664965.1). GTDB lineage: Bacteria > Actinomycetota > Thermoleophilia > Solirubrobacterales > Solirubrobacteraceae > Palsa-744. The sequence goes on from JAXDGQ010000184.1 coordinate 5,404, forward strand.
ATGGAGGCGCCCCACCCTTACAAGTACACACTCGGCGACTTCTTCTCCGTGTGGGGCGTCAAGTTCGGGCCCGATCAGCTGGGCGCTCTGCGCGGATATGGCGGAGACCACCTGCATTTCTACCTCAACGGGCGCCCGTTGAGCAATCCGGCGGCGCACGTGCTTCACAATGACGACAGGATCGTCATCGGCTACGGCGCCGACAACAGCTTCACGCACAACCCGAGCAATATCTTGCTCAAGGAGGTCGAGGGCAAGGGGGGCGCCGCGCTGAGCTGCTCAAAGGCAAAACCCGGGCAACGCGCGCGTAGCTGTCTGGGCACGAAGCCCCAGACGCCAAGCCCGAAGACAGCTCGCTGAAGAGGCAGGCGCCGTCGGCGGGCGTTGGAGTTACTCAGCGACGGCGACGAACTCGCGGCTGCTCGCGTGGGAGCGCCGCTCGACCGAAACCCGCACGCCGTGCTTGGGCGCGAGGGTGATTCCGCGCAGCACGACCGGATCGGGCTGATCGCGCAGCGGCCGCAACTCCACGGCTGTAACCGCCACCCGCAGCACCTCGGCCATCTCGGCATGGGCGAGCGCCGCGCCGATGCAGCGCCGGATTCCGCCGCCGAAGGGCAGCCACGAGTAGGACTCGGCGCCGTCCTCGACGAAGCGCTCGGGGCGGAACTCCTGCGCCCGCGGGTAGAGATCCTCGCGCAGGTGCACGAGCGCGATCGCCGGGTACACCTTCACCCCGGCTGGAAGCTCCCAGCCCGCGACCGTGCGCGGGACGGTCAGCGTGCGCTCGGCGGCGTCGATCACCGGTCGCAGTCGCAGCGTCTCTTTGACCACGGCGTCGAGATAGGTGTCATCCTCGCCGCGCTCAATCTCCTCGCGCAAGCGAGCTAGCACCGGCGGGTTGCGCAGCAGCAACTCAAAGGCGAAGGCAAGACCGGTCGCGGTCGTCTCGTGGCCGGCGCCGAGCATGGTGAACAGCTCGTCGCGCAGCTCGGCGTCGGTCATGCCCCGGTCCTGCTCGTCGCGTGCGCGGAGCAGCAGCGAGAGCACGTCGGTGCGCTCCTCCAGGTCTGGCTCCTTGCGGCGTCGCTGGATTTCCTCATACAGCAGGGCGTCCGCCGCGCGCAGTCGCCGCACGAATCGACCGCCGGGGCTAAGCGGCCCGAGGTCGGCACGCGCGGCAGCCGCGAGCATGAAGATCGGGCTGCTGTCGATGACCGCGACCAGCCTCTCGCGCAGACGCTCGACGCGCTCGGGCTGCGTGACCCCGAACACCGCTCGGCAGATCACCTCGAAGGTGAGCGCCCGCATGCGCTCACGCAGCACGAGCTGCGTTCCGGGGCGCCAGCTCGCGATCTCCCGCTCGGCCACGTCGCGGATGACCTCGCGGAACGCGGCGACCCGTGAGCCCTGAAACGGCGGGAGCAAGAGCTTTCGTTGGCGCAGGTGCTCAGCCCCGTCGAGCACCAGCACCGAATGCGGGCCCAGCACCGGCTCCATGAACGAGTTCGCCTCCCCGGCGCGAAGGTCGGACTGATCGCCGGTGAAGAGCTCGCGGATCGCATCGGGATCGACGACGTAGACGCCCGTGCCGAAGCCGGTCATACGCACCGTGATCACGTCGCCGTAGCGCGCCTGCCACTGACGCAGCAGCTCGAGAGGTCTGCGCCCGAAGCGAACGAGATTGACGAGGCCCGGGGTTCGAGGGCCAGGCGGAAGCGCCATCGGGCAAGTCTAGACCGCTCGGCATGCGGGGCGACCTACGGGGCAGAGGTCGACCTGCTTGCCGGCAGCACGCCATCGCGCGCGAGGCCTACGGTTGGGCGGCCAGGCCAGCTGGGGCCGGGGGGTCCATCCGCCGAGCGCGCTGGACAGCACCGCTTGACGGCGTGTAGCGTTCTGACGCAAGATCTGGCCGTCTACGGGAGGGAACCATGGAGCGAGGGACCGATCGTGCAGTGAGGGTGCCCGCCTGTGGGGCCGGCATCGACGGGGACGGTCGCGCACGCAGGGGGCGCGGCGTCAGGCGGATCGTCCTCGCGGCCGTGCTCGCGACGGCCGTGCTCGCCGTCGGCGCCGGCGGCGCCTCGGCCGTGATCCTCCATCTCTCGAGCGGCAAGCCGGTCAGCTACCAGCCGCTGCGCGGGGCGCAAGCGCCGAGCCAAGGGCTGTTGGCGACAGCCAACTTGCTCTACCACGGCGGCCCGGTAATGACCTCCAATACGAACTACACCTTCTACTGGGCGCCGAGCGGCTCGCCGGCCTACCCGGCGAATTACCAGTCGGGCGTCAACCAGTACTTCGAAGATCTCGCGCACGACAGCGGCGGCGACCAGAACGTCGAGTCGGTTGCCACCCAATACGCCAACGGCAGTGCGGAAGCTGTCGCCTATGACTCGCATTTCGCCGGCGCGATCGTCGACACCAACCCGTATCCCAAAAACGGCTGCAAACAGGCGACGATCTGCCTCACCGACGCCCAACTGCAGGCGGAGCTCAAAAGCTACGTCACCGCCCACGGCCTCCCGCGCGATCTGGCCCACGAGTACTTCATGCTCACCCCCCCGGGAGTTGAGAACTGCTTCGAAGCGTCCGGCGCGGAATGCTCTGCCGCCAGCAACACCCCGACCTACTGTGCCTACCACGGCAGCTTCGCGTCGGTCGGCGGCGTGATCGTGTACTCAAGCGACCCCTACGTGACCGGCGTCTCGGGTTGCGACGACGGCGAACACCCCAACAACAACCCATCCGACGGAGCGATCGAGGGCGGACTCAGCCACGAGCACAACGAGTCGACCACCGATCCCGAACTCAACGCTTGGTACGGCCCAGAAGGCAACGAGAACGGCGACAAATGCCGTACCTTTGCTGCCTCGAGCGAATTCGGCACGCCGCTCGGGACGGCCCCCGACGGCTCGCGCTACAACCAGCTGATCAACGGCCGCGACTACTGGTACCAGCAGGAGTGGAGCAACGAAGGAAGCATCTGCAAGCAGCGCATGGCCGTCGCCATCCCGCAGGTCACAAAACTGGTGCCCAAAGCCGGGCTGGCCGCCGGAGGCACCTCGGTTGCCATCACCGGGACAGGCTTCACCGGCGCGAGCGCCGTCCGCTTCGGCACGACGGCGGCGACGAGCTTCACCGTCAACTCCGGCACCTCGATCACCGCGCTGGCGCCTGCCGGCACATCGGGAAGCGTCGACCTCACCGTCACGGGCCCCGCCGGGACCAGCGCGACGACGAGCGCTGACCTCTACAAATACAAGCCGCCGACGGTCACGAACGTCAGCCCCAACACGGGCCCGACGGCGGGCGGCACGAGCGTGACGATCACGGGCAGCGGGTTCGCGCTGGGAGCGGCCACGACGTTCAAATTCGCCGCGGGCCTCGCGACCTCGGTCAACTGCAGCTCGACCAGCGTGTGCACGGCGCTCTCGCCACCGCATGCGAAAGCCGCCACTGTCGAAGTCAAAGCCAAAGTGGCATCGTTCGGCAGTCCCAAAAACGTCCCGGCCGACCAGTTCACCTACTTCTAGCCCTGCGCCTGGGTCGCCGGGCTGGTGGCGACCGGTGAGACGCACGCGGGCGAGATCGTGTGGCGGCGGCCGGCCGCACGCCCGGATCGACCTTAGCTCGACCTCGGCTCAGTGGTCGGGCTCAGGGGTCAGTTTTCTTCCGCCTGCCTTTTGAGTTCTTCGTTTTCGCGTTCGACTCGCCGCAGATCTGCTTCGGCTTCAGTCCGTCGTTCTTCGTTCGCCGAATTGGCCGGCGCGGGCGTCTGGGTCACGGTTTTGGCTGTGACCGTGTTCGTTTGCACCACGACCTTCGGGCGAACCACGGTGGTCGTGTGGGTCACCGTGGCGACTCCTGTGCGGGCGTTGCGCTGCGCTTCGCTGACCGTTTCGCCTTTGTTGCCGATCGCGTAGCCGAGAAGCCCACCGACGATCAGGCCGAGTATGCCGGTGACGATTGCCGGCCAAGGGTTGTCCCACCAGGGACCCTCAGGGGGAAGTTCGGGCGGCAGGCGCTCGACGACGGGTTGGGCGGCAACGGGCACACCCACCGCCTGCGCCGGCGGCGCCGGGCTCAAGGGTTCTGTGGGCCGCGTCGGAGGCGCGGGTGGCCTGGGGGGTTCCTGGTCGCTCACGCGCTCACGGGCTCCAATGTTCGTGGGATCTCATCTACGGGTTCGGCAGTGCGCTGGCGCGTCGGTTGGACGCCCCCGGACAAAGCCTCGACACCGGCAACAGCGACAGGCCCAAATCCGGCCCCGCCGGTTGCACGCTACACGCCGCCTTTGAGCTACCCCGACGTGGTGGTGCGAAACCTCTGTCGGCTACGCACGCGGATCGTCGAGCGCTCAGCCGCGCACCGAGGCAGAGGCCTCAGGAGCTCCCGCCAGCGCCTCGAACGCGTCAGCGCCCGCGCCCGGCCCACCTGTCGCCGCAAAGCCCCTAGCCACGCGACGCGCCCCATCGCGCATCGCGATGGCGGCCCTCACCCG